>CAYNTE010000025.1:0-26215 GCA_964399615.1 uncultured Thermomicrobiales bacterium | reverse complement strand
GTCGGAAGCTCTCAATGTCCCCATCCGGACGACCATGCCCCCTGTCATCCTGAGCCTGTCGAAGGATCTCTCAGGAGATCGTGAATGGAATGGGACGTTGGTTTGAGTTGCCAGTCAGGGTAAGAGATCCTTCGATTTCGCTGCGCGGAGCCTGTCCTGAGCGCGGTCGAAGGGCTCTGGACGACGTGGGGCGTGGCACTCGATCGCCAGCGTCGTTAGCCTTCTCCGACTCCCGAACCTCCCGTATACTCATAGACACAAGCAGTCACCAGGGGGTACAGAGCGTAAGGGGTCGAGATGCGTGGTGTTCACGTCGTGCTGGCATTCATGATGGCCGCCGCGATGCTCATTACGGTGAGCGTTGCTCCAGATACAGCCAGGGCAATCCCAGGATCATTTGTGATTGGTCAGCAATACCCCTGCACCAGGGACGGGCTCGCCGCCGCGATTGCCGATGGTGGCGCGCAGGTGAGCATCGCGTTCGATTGCGAGTCTCCACGCATTGACTTTTACGCTGGTGACGTTATCACGGTCAGTAACAGGGTGGACATCTTCGGCTCGAACAACGGCAACCAGATCATCCTAGATGGTAATGGCCAGACGAGCTTCTTCAACGTTGAAGAGAACGGCCGACTCGACCTTTTCACCTTGACCCTCCAGCATGGGGCTGCCCAGCTGGACGCCGAAGGGTTCCATCAAGGTGGAGCCATTAACAGTGCTGGCTCGATACTGATCGAAACTTCAACGTTCCGGGAGAATTACTCCTCCGAGTATGGCGGGGCGATCAGCTCCAGCGGCAACCTGACAATCCTGCGCAGCACGTTCATCGACAACCGTGCTGACGTGCATGGCGGTGCGCTGGATCTGAGCGCAGGGGTGACGGCATTGAAGAACACTACACTCAGTGGCAACACCGCTGGAGAGCTCGGCTCAGCCATCAACTTCCATCCAGATACGGTTACTGCGGTCGGGTGGTTAACCATTGTGCAGCCGCAGCATACGTCCCCGGCCCTGACGACATCGCCCTATGTGCCACTCCCCGGCGCGCCCCCGGACGATGCGCCACCTGATCCGGTCATGCTACATGTGGGGAGCAGCCTTCTTGGTGGCTACGGAGACCATTGCGAATTTCAAACTGAAATCATCGTTCAGTTCACTGAGAGCCTTGCCAACGACGATAGTTGTGCCCGGGGTGAGACGGCGGATTGGGAAAACCAGTCCCTGCTCTTGGGCACTCTCTGGCAAACAACCTTCAATGATGTCTCTTATGGTTACCACCCGCTTCTCATAGGCAGCCCAGCAATCGACGCGTCATCCTGTACTGAGTTTGACCAGCTGGGAATTAACCGGCCGATCGGAACAGCGTGCGAAATTGGTGCAGTCGAAGGTGCGATCTTATACGACACCACTACCCTCTGCGCCAACCACTGGACCGGCACGGTAGCGATGCCAAATCGCGACGATTGCGGACGCAACGACAGCACCCTCCTGCTCCCGACCTACTTCGACTCCACGTTCTGCGTCAACAGCTGGAACGGTCAACCTCGCGCCAGTGACCAGTGCTCCCGCAGCGAGCATCTCGTCACCATTACTGGCAATCACGAAACCTCGCTCTGCATCAACCGCTGGAGCGGCGCCGTGCGCATCAGCGACCAGTGCACTCGCAGCGAGCGGCAAACGTACCTCTAGGAGATCGTGATTCAGGGCTGAAGAGACATATCCAGTCACCCGCTTCTATCCACGGAGCGGGCGACTGGACGCTTGATCGTGGCGCACGCTGCACAGCCTAAACCCCGCGGGCCGCTATAATCAGGGCCGCCGGTTCGGTCATGCAGAAGGGATGATGGCGTGCCACCTCACTTCGACCCGAGAGAATATGTGCAGACGCTCGATGATGGACGTCACTATCTTGAGTTGAAGTGGCGGCTGATCTGGCTGCGTAGTGAACATCCCGAGGCCGTGATCGAAACCCAGATCGTGCCCAATGGCGATGGCCTCATGATCTGCCGGGCGATGATTCGTTTGGCGGATGGCGCGACAGCAACCGGCCACGGATCAGCGGACATGACTGGCGACGAGCGCGCCATCGAGCAAGCAGAAGATCGGGCGCTGGAACGCGCGCTCTCAGCGCTGGGCTACGGCACCGAGTTCGACGGTACGGCCGCCGAGACCGAGGTGAGTGCAGGCAGCCCGCCACCGGTGAGCCTGGTGACCGCACGCGAACTGATGGACCAAAGCTATGACACCGGCCCTGAGGAGACACCACCGGCGCCGCAGAAGTCAGCACCAGAAGAGCCCTCAACAGCCGAAGACTTCTCGTGGACGAAGTTCTGGGAGTGGGCGAAGGGGCGAGGCTACGTCAACGCCCGTCAGCTCCAGGAACTGCTCGGCATCGACGATATTCGCGCCCACACTCCGCTGGAGGTACGGCGTCTGATCAAACACTACGAGCTACAGCATCCACCGAGCGACAATCAGCCCTGAGCCCGAGTACACGCCTGCATTACAATTTCAGCAGCGGTCGACCCATGTAACCTGAAGGGATCTGCGGAACGTGGCGACGGGGCAAGCAACGGCGGTTGACGCCATTATCGTGATTGACTTCGGCTCGCAGACCGCACAACTGATCGCCAGGCGGGTCCGCGAGGCCAACGTCTACTGCGAGCTGATCCACCATGATGCCGGGCCGGAAGTGCTCGACCGGCTGCAACCCAAGGGCATCATCCTCTCCGGCGGGCCACGAAGCGTCTACGACGAAGGCGCGCCACTGCTTCCTGATTGGGTCATCGAGAGCGGCCTACCGGTCCTGGGCATTTGCTACGGCATGCAGCTGCTCGCCCGTCAGCTCGGCGGCAAAGTTGCCCCAGCAGCTGAGCGTGAATACGGACCTGCACGCATCCAGACCCGCAACGGCCACCCCATCTTCCGCGATTTGCCCGAGGAGATCGACGTCTGGATGAGTCACGGCGACCGCATCGAGGCCCTCCCCGAAGGGTTCCAGGCCCTGGCGTGCAGCGCGAACTCACCTCACGCTGCAATGGGCAATGATGAGTTCGTCGGTCTGCAGTTCCACCCCGAGGTGGTGCACACGCCGCTCGGCCGCAACATGCTGCGCAACTTCCTCTTCGATATCTGTGGCTGCACCGGCAACTGGACCTCGGAGTCCTTCATCGAGAGCGAAGTAGAAAAGATTCGCGCGCTCGTGGGTGACGACCGCGTGCTGCTGGCGCTCTCGGGCGGTGTCGATTCATCGGTCGTCGCCGCACTGATTCACCGCGCCATCGGCGATCAGTTGACACCTGTCTTCGTCAATAACGGACTGCTGCGCGAGGGTGAGGCCGAGACCGTTCGCGAGGTCTTCGGCCGCCATTTCAACATGAACCTCGTCTATGTCGACGCGACCGACCGCTTTCTGACCCGTCTTGCTGGCGTCACAGATCCTGAGACAAAGCGCAAGATCATTGGCGATGAGTTCATCCGCGTCTTCGAGCGTGCTGCCGTCGAGCAGAGCGCCGGCAAGCCATTCCACTACCTGGCCCAGGGCACGCTCTACCCCGATGTCATCGAGTCGACGACGGCTGATACCAAAGCGGCCGTCACGATCAAGACGCACCACAACGTCGGCGGCCTACCCGAGGATCTGGCATTCGAGCTGATCGAGCCGCTGCGGATGCTCTTCAAAGATGAGGTGCGCGAGGTCGGCAAGCTGCTCGGCCTGCCAGATGAGATCGTCTACCGCCAGCCATTCCCCGGTCCCGGTCTTGCCGTCAGGACCATCGGCGAGGTGACTGCCGAGAAGCTGGCGATTCTGCGGAGGGCGGATGCGATTGTCCGGCAGGAGATCGAAGCCGCCGGGCTTGGCAACGACATCTGGCAATACTTCGCCGTCCTGCTTCCGGTGCAGACTACTGGGGTGATGGGCGATGGCCGCACCTATGCGCGTGTCTGCGCCATTCGGGCGATCACCAGTGAGGACGCGATGACGGCGGACTGGGCGCGCCTGCCAAACGAACTGCTTGCTCGCATGTCGACGCGCATCATCAACGAGGTCGACGGCATCAACCGCGTCGTCTACGACATCTCCAGCAAGCCGCCAAGCACCATTGAGTGGGAATGATTAGTCCGAAAACATCCCGGAGTAAAGCTCGCCAACATCGAGGATGTGTTCGACGCACGGCAGGTCGATAGTACCCTCGTCCGTCAGCGTCTCATGCCGCCACTGGCCATCCTCGTCACGAGCATGCCACTCGATACGCGGTTGGTCCTGATAGGCGATGAGGTAGCCTTCAAGGCTCGCAATATTGCGATAGGCAACGAGTTTCTCACGCAGATCAGTCACCATCGTAGTCGGAGAGAGCACTTCGACGAGGAGGCAAGGTCGACGTGTATAGCGATCACTCTCATCATCGGGTTCACATGTGACCGTGATGTCAGGGTAATAGAAGATTTCGGATGCAGCACGCAGTAGCATATCGCTCCCATAGACCATGCACTGTTCGTCTTCCGCTGCGTTAAGCAACTGCCGCATGAGACGAGAGACTAGACGGTTATGCGGTTTCGTCGCACCAGCGAACGCGTATATACGACCTGCGACGTATTCATGCTTGACGTCGCTGGCGGCCTCACGATCCAGATACGTTTCGACATCTACCCACTCAGGTGCGGGTACCGGTGCAGTATTCATGTCTGAAGTATACGAGCCTGTTCGTATCATGATCGAAGCTCGACGGTCGAGACTTCGCTGGTCGACAGATCAATCCGCCGAATACGGTGATTGTTTGTGTCAGCGACGAACAAGCTATCTCCAACCACAGCAAGCCCGTGTGGTTCGAAGAATTGGGCCACTTCACCTGCGCCATCCGTCCAGCCTGGCTCTCCATTGCCAGCAACCGTCTCGATGATCTGACCCTCCAGATCGATGCGCTTGATTTTGTTGTTGTAGGTGTCACTGACGAAGATGTACCGACCCGACGGATGCCAGGCGACACCGGATGGGTGCTGGAGGAGCGCAGAGGGCAGAGCGCCGTCGACATCACCCCAATCGAAGAGATCCTGGCCGACGAGCGTCTCGATCCGGCCGTCTCCAAGCGACGCGATGCGAATCGAACTCGTCTCAGCATCGCAGAAGACCAGCGAACCGTCCTGGAGATCCATCGCCGTCGGTTGCGCCAGCCATGCGCTTGCCAGCGGGCCATCCTTGCGAGCCTCGTGCCCGGTTCCCGCAAAGCGCCGGATCTCGCTCGAACCGATGGGTTGACGCCAGAGCTGGTGACTGCCAGCCATTGAAATGTAGATGTTCTCGTGGTCGCGGCAGACATCCCAGGGCGACCGCAATGGCGTTTGCAGCGCTGGCCCGCCGGAGCTGTAGGAGTGAGCAATCTCGCCCGTGCCCGCCAGCATCGAGGTCGCACCAGTTGCAAGGTCGATCTGTCGCAGGCTGTGGTCGCCCGCGTCGGCCACGATGACTGTCTCACCATCGAACGCCAGCCCGTGTGGGCTAACGAGCTGATCATCAAATACCCGCTCGGTCTTGCCCGTGCTATCGGTCACCACGATGCGACCGTGGCCGGTGTCGGCGATGGCAAGGCGACCCCCGCTGTTCCGGATGGTCATCGGGAATGCCAGCGTCTCAGCCGGCCGCTCGAGCGGAGCCAGCCAGTCAATTCGATCATCTTGCAAATCAGCACTCGCCGCGTCGATGATCTGCTCGATCACGCCACTCAGCGTCCCTGCTTCGAACTCGCCCTCGTGTTTGCCGATCACCCGCCCGTCGGGGCCGATGAACATCAGCGTCGGCCAGGCGCGGACAGCGTAGGCACTCCAGACACGCATCTCGCGGTCGTTGACAACCGGGTGGTCGATGCCAAGGCGTAGGATGGCCTGGCGCAGGTGACGATCGTCACCCTCAGCCGTGTACTTCGCGCTGTGAACGCCGATGATGAGCAGCGTATTGGGGAAGACTTCTTCGAGTCGCCGCAACTGCGGCACGACATGCTGGCAGTTGATTCAGCCGTAGGTCCAGAAGTCCAGGATAACGACACGGCCTCGCAAGTCAGCAAGCGTCAGCGGGCGGCTGGTGTTGAACCAGGTGAGACCCTCCGGGAAATCTGGTGCTCGCACTGAGCCAGGATAGAGGTTGGCCATACTGATACTCCCTACTGCTTGCTCATGCTGAATCCGGCTCCAGCAGAATCTCATAACGGCGGCGGTGGCGGATGTTGTGGGCGCGTAGCAGGCGGACGACATCTATCGAGCGCACCTTGCCTGCGTGGGGATCGGGCTGTTGCGCCATCTGCAGCGTCACCGGCAGAATCGTGCCGAGATTGCCCTCCATAATGGCGCTCACCAGCAGCCCAAGATCAGACTCCCCAGGAACGTCGTCGATCGCGAAATCCGGTTCGCTGATCCCTGGTTCTCCGTCGAGCCAAATGTAGAGTTTGTCTTGTTCCGGCATAACCCCAGCCCAGGTTCGTGCATCCACGTATCGTGCTAGGATACAGCGTGGAGCGCGTAGAATGACGACCTTCCCCGCTCCGATTATGACAATCTTTCGGCACCGAATGGTTTCGACACGTAGGGATAGGACTGTTTCGTATGGCAGACGAGGTAAAAAGTGGCCTTGATGGGATTAAGGTCGGGCGTACCGCGCTCAGTTCCGTCAACGGCGAAGAAGGTATTCTCACCTACCGTGGCTACAACATCAACGACTGGGTAAATCAAGTTTCGTTCGAGGAAGTCGTTCACCTGATTCTGATCGGCGAGTGGCCTACCCAAGCTCAGCTCGATGAGCTCAAGGGCAAGTTGAACTCGCGCCGCAACCTACCAGACGCTGTCAGCACCGCCATCAAGAACCTGCCTACCAGTGGCGCGCCGATCGATTCGCTCAAGATCGGCACGACCGTTCTGGAAATGCTCGACGAGGATGCCGACAGCTGGGAGCTCGACGACCTGCGCGACAAGGCGATCACCCTGACCGCCGCATTCCCGACGATCCTGGCGGCGTACTTCCGGCTGCGCAAGGGCGAGGATCCCATCGCCCCAGTAGACGGCAAGGGCACGGCCTGGAACTTCCTCTATATGGCTCATGGCAAAGAGCCGTCGGAGACCTTCGAGTCCGCCTTTGATTGCTACCTCTCACTGCTAGCCGATCACTCGATGAATGCCTCAACCTTCACGGCTCGCTCGACGATCTCATCGACCACGGACTACTACTCGGCGATCAACGCCGCACTCGGGAGCCTCAAGGGTATCGCCCACGGCGGCGCCAACATGATGGCCATGAATATGCTGATCGAGATCGGTGACCCCGACAAGGTCGAGGCCTATGTTGACGAGTCGCTCGAGATCAAGCGCCGACTGATGGGTATCGGGCACCGGATCTATAAGGTGCGCGATCCACGTGTCAACCACCTGATGGCATGGTCAGAGAAGGTCGCCGCCGAGATTGGTGACACCACCTGGTACGAGCTGGCTCGCCGGATGGAAGAGCTCACCAACCATCACCCCTATTTCACCGAGCGTGGCCTCTATCCAAACGTCGAGTTCTACTCAGCGCCGATGCTCTACAACCTCGGCTTCGAGCCTGATGTCATGCCCGGCCTCTTCGCGCTCTCCCGTGTCGTTGGCTGGAGCGCCAACCTGATGGAGCAGACTCAGGAGAACCGGCTGATGCGCCCGCAAGCGCTCTACGTCGGCCCGAAGCACCAGGACTTTGTCCCGATCGACGAGCGCGGCTAACCGCTAAACCCTCGCATGAAAGACGCCCTCCCAGATTCGGGAGGGCGTCTTCGTATCTGTAGATTTGTGTCAGCGGCTTACTCTGGACCCACCAGCGTCATGTTGCGAGATGGAACGTAGGTGCTGACGAAGGTGTGGTCGTCAACCTGCTGGCCGTTACCATCGGTGACCGTGCGGTGGATCGAGGCAGTGAAGCCGTCGCGGGCCACCTCGACACGAATGCGCTGACCCGGTTCAAGCGTTGGGTCAAACTCTTCGTAGTCCGTCTGATCAGCCGTAACGACGTCAGTGATGTTCGGGCCATCAACCTGAACATTCCAGCCCAGATTCGGTCCCCAGAGCTCAACCGTCACATTCTCGCCATTGGCGCTGGCGCGGATCGCGAGCCACTCGTCAGTCGGGTTATAGAAGGTGAAGTCGAGACCCGAGGCCGGATCGACCGTGGCGTCGAGACCCTTCATACCGCCCGGACCAACACCGTAGCTATCGATCCAATACATATGCCAGCTGCGCGTCGTGATCGGCATACCGGCCCAGAATGCGGCCTGGAATGCCATCGTTGAGACCTGACAGATACCGCCGGCCACCGATGGAACCGTGACCACTTGACCATCTTCGTTGCGGATGATCCCGTAGCCCATCATGTAGCCGTCATCGAGCGAAGCCGTGCCGCCGATCGCGTCATTGAAGCTGAAGGTACTGTGCGGTGCGATCATCGCGCCGTCGAGTGCCGCTGCGGCAGTCTCGACATTGACCTTGCGGTTGTGGCTCGAATAGCCATAGTAGCTCTGGGCATATCCAAGGACCGTATCAATATGAATGCCCATCGCGGCCGCGTCGATCGGGCCACCTTCCTGCACCACCATCGGGACCGTCGACTCGCCGGTAAGCACGGCATCGTTGACCTTCGCAACGGTCGCGTTCAGATCAACCGCCAGCCCTGGCTGCGAATTCTCGGAGGTCACCAAATGGCCAACCCAGCGAATGTTCGTCGGGGGGTGATCTGCTTGGTCGACACCAGGCCGGATCGCTTCGGTCAGTGCACCCTGGTTGAAGCCAACGGCGCCGGACTGCGGATCCCAGATCAGTGAATTTGCCAGGGCAACGCGGTCGACTGACCACTCGCCTTCAGGCCAGGTCAGCGTCACACCCTTGGTCACAATGTCGGTGATCTGGGTATAGATCCCCTTCAGCTTTTCGCCGGTGATCGGCGGATCCTGCTCGACAACCACGAGATCGGCCGCATCCTTGCCGTCCATCAGGGCAGCAGCCACGTTCTCGGCACTGCTCTCGACGTCTAGCCGTCGATCCGGCACAGCGGCCTTGATCGAGAAGCTGCCGTCGCCATTGTTGATTATCTCGGCATTGTCAGCGGGCTGGGCAATCGTCTCAGAGAGCGAGCCAATATACGTCGCAAGCACCTGGTCGTCGAAGACGAGTTCGCCATCCTCGAGCGTCAGGGCGCTGGCCAGCTCTTCCGGTCGTAGTCGCCATGCACCACTCGAATCGGTCAGCGTGAATCCGCGCGCTGCGAGCTCGTTGGCTCCAGCCAGCGCCTCTTCAGCCTCGTGTGTCGTGACTGACGGTTCGATCGTTACCGTCGGAATCTCAATCACGCCAGTGCTGCGCTCTGCCAGAGCATCGCGCAAGTTCGTGGCTGCCTGTGAGGTATTGATGCCGACTCCCTCGGCCGAAGGAACCACCACAATGCCAGCTGGACTAGCCTCAAAGCGTGCGCTACGCGGCGCTTTCAAGACACCGGCGCCCAGCGTCGCCAGCTCGGATTGGAGCGCCTGGTAGTTGAAATCGACGACTGGCATCACCTCGACACCAGCGACTCGGGCGGTAAACCGCTCGCGAGCGCCGGCGACGAACGGCCCGCGTCCTACGTCGAGAACCTCTTGATAGGTCGCGTCAAGGTCGACGGACATCCCGAGGTCTCCGGCCGTAGTCTGGACCTGCTGGTCACCAATCTGAAGGGTTAGCGGTTCGGCAAGGTACGCGTCCAGTTCGGCTTCAAGCTCAGCCGAAAATGTCTCCCAGTCACCATCGACCTGAAACGCGCCGACGGAGACTCCGCCTTCGATCTCACCATCTTTGGGTGGTAGACCGGCGATCGCGCCAGCTATCAGCAAGAGTGTGGCTGGGACGACCATCGCCAGAATCGCGATATACGTCCAGCCTCGATTGCTGCTTCGTGGGTCTGAATCTGGAGAGCGCTTGATCCCTGCCCAACCTGCAACGACGCTTCTCGCCACTGCAAACGAGCTCATCCCGCCCCGTCTCGTTCTATCGTTCGTCGTAAGGTCACATTAGTCTGGGAACGCATCCCAGAGATGAAACGCGGTAATGGCTCCGGTTGTTACGCATGGTATCAACGCGGTGGACCATCACTCACGACAATTCAATCACAATTTTTGGCTGACATCCTATTGGTAAGTTGCGGGCTAGGGAAACAGGAAGGAAGAATCGTGGAACGGACCATCAAATCGCAAGAGATCTTCGCCGGACGTATCGTGCGCCTCAGCGTCGACACCGTCGAATTACCCTCAGGACACCAGACAACGCGCGAAGTCGTCGAACATCCCGGTGCCGTCGGCATCCTGCCGGTAATGGACGACGGGCGCTTCGTGCTGGTCAAGCAATACCGCTACGCCACCAAACGCGAGCTGCTGGAGGTGCCAGCGGGCACGCGAGAGCCGAACGAGGACGCAGAGACGTGTGCTCGCCGGGAGCTGGGCGAAGAGACGGGATTTCAGGCCACCACCCTCACACCACTCGCGCGTTTCTTCGTCAGCCCCGGATGGTGCGATGAGGAGATCATCATCTATCTCGCACGTGGGCTGAGCGCGGTCGATGTCAGTTCGGAAGAGGATGAAGATTTGGCGGTCCACATCATCGAGCCAGCGGCGGCGTTGGAGCGCATTGCCCAGGGCGAGATCGCCGACGCCAAGACGATGACGGCGATCTACGCCTATTTACAACTCGGCCAGCAAGCCTAACGCGCAAGCTCGATCTCCCGCGCAGCGATGTCGGTCCGAAGGTGGCTGTTCTGGAACGAGATGTGCCTGACAGCCTCGTAGCTGCGATCTCGAGCCGCCGCCATATCTTCGCCACGTGTAACGACTGTCAGGACGCGCCCGCCAGCCGTCACCACAGCCCCATCACGCTCGGCTGTGCCAGCGTGGAAGACGAGTACATCGTCAGGCAGATTGTGGAGTCCTTCTATTGGGAGACCGGTCTTGTAGACGCCGGGATAGCCACCCGATGCAAGCACAATGCCGACACACGCGCCAGGATGCCACCGAAGCTCGGGTAGGGAGGCCAGATCGCCCCGCGCAACCGCCAGACACAGGTCAAGAAAATCGGACTGCAGCATTGGCAGCACCACCTGCGTCTCGGGGTCTCCAAAGCGGCAGTTGAACTCCAGCACTTTCGGACCTTCATCCGTGAGCATTAACCCGGCGTAGAGCACACCCTTGTAATCGTGCCCACGTGTGCGGAGTTCGGAAAGCACCGGCTCGATGACCTCCCGCATGGTGAGGTCGACCATCGCAGCATCGAAGACTGCTGGCGGGGCATAGGCCCCCATCCCGCCAGTGTTGAGACCGGTGTCACCGTCGCCAGCACGCTTGTAGTCGCACGCCGGCAGCAGCGGAATGGCAGTCTGGCCGTCGGTCACGACCAGCAGCGAGACCTCCATCCCTTCCAGCCACTCTTCGATCAGCAGTTGCGAGCCAGCATCGCCGAAGACATGCTCTTCCAATATCTCCAGAGCTGCCTGTCGCGCTTCCTCTTTAGAGGGACAGATGATCACACCTTTGCCAGCCGCCAGACCGTCGGCCTTCACCACGACTGGTCCAGAAGATGCAGCGATGACGCGCTCGGCATCTTCGAGGTTGGTGACGATCTCGGCCCGTGCAGTTGGTGCACCTGCCGCATTCAGGATCTCCTTGGCCCAGGCCTTGCTGCTCTCGATGCGCGCAGCATCAGCATTCGGACCAAATACCAGGCATCCAGCGGCGCGCAGCTTGTCGGCCAGGCCAGCAGCGAGCGGCGCTTCCGGCCCAACGACCACCAGATCGATATGATGGTCATGGACAGCCTGCAGGATGCCCTCATGATCGTCGACATTAATCGACAGATTCTGGGCAAGCTCCGCTGTGCCGGGATTTCCAGGCGCACAATAGATCTCGCCAATATTCGCGCCGTGGCCCAGCGCCCAAACGAGCGCATGCTCCCGCGAGCCGTTGCCTACGACCAGGACATTCTCACCCATCCCCACTCCTCCACCACTGTTTTCAAGAACGATGCCGGTCAGTCGTCAACCCAATGCGTTAATTCTTCCAGAGGCTTACGGTCGATGCGCTGGAGAATTGCATCAGGATCGTCGTCGTGTGGCCCGATAGGGTGTGCCGGCCAGCCGAGCGAGATGATCGACGCGACGTTCCACTCAGGTTCGAGGTCGAGCAGCTCGCTGCAGCGCTCTTTCTCCATCACCGTGTTTGGGCACGAGGCGACGCCGAGCGACCAGGCCGCGAGAGCCATGTTCTGGAACACACGCCCCGAATCGAAACCTCGCTTGCGGGTCATGACGATGGCAACCGCCGCAGCACACGACCGGATATTCTCTGGCGCCGCTACTGTTTCGGCAATCTCGTCCAGCGATTCCTTCGCGGTCACGACATAGAAGCGCCACGGCTGTCGGTTGCGTGAGCTCCCCGTCGCGCGGCCCGCCTGCAGGATGCGCTCGATGGTTTGTCTCTCAAGCGGTTCGGCGGAATAATCACGAATTTCACGCCGGGTGATGATTGACAGATAAGCTTCCGGATACTGAGAACCTCGTGTCACCTGCAAACTCCTTTTCGTTGCCAGACAACCAATATCGAGCGGTTGTCCGGCACAAGACTTGGCGAGAAGCGCAAATATAGAGTAAGATCATGATCAACCTCACCTGTGTGAGTTCAATCAAATGATTGCTCCCGAAACTGTCTGGGTGTGTAACGGCGCTGGGAGCAAATCCATCAAGGGTCAGCGGGTACTGACGCTTGATCGCGAGGGGGTATCGTGGCATCCACTACACCATTGATCATGGATCGTCGACTGAGGAATGGCTCACTCGATGTCTTTAACGCCAGTTATCATCACGCCGTTGAACTTATCGGCCGCCGATGGACTGGCGTCATCATCCGTGCGTTGATGGCGGGAGCCAAGCATTTCAGCGAGCTCACCGCCAGCATTCCTGGCCTGAGTGACCGCCTGGTCTCCGTGCGGCTCAAAGAGCTGGAGAACGAAGGTATTGTCGAGCGCATCGTGATCCCGGACAAACCCGTCCGAATCGAGTATGTGCTGACGACCAAGGGCCGTGCGCTCGAACCAATCATCTCGGCGATCGATGGATGGGCAAGCGAATGGGAAGAACCCATCGCTAACTAGCCGGATCCTAGTCGACGAAACTGACGGACTCGACTTCAAGTGTACGATCTTGTGGTAGTGCTGGTTTCCACTGCCAATCTTCCGGCATTGCCGATAGCAAGCCGCCACCGGAACAAATCGCCCAGACACTGCCCCCTGGCCCAGGCACGAAGAGTTCCACCATATCGTCCATCGGTGTCTCTAACCCACCGGAGGCTGCCTCCCAGTTCTCACCGCCATCGCGCGAGACTTCGATCCGGCCCTCATGCCCAACACGCTTGGCGGGGCCTGCCAGCAACAGGTCGGGATGTCCCTCTGGCACGATGACCGCGCGCGTGTAATCCGTGTGAAACTTGCGCCAGGTCTTGCCGCCATCGTCCGAACGCCCGACACCACCAAGTGGCGGCGCGTCCTCGCCACGGTTTCCTCGCTGCAGCGACGCCCAGCCGAGTGCGGCAAACAGCACATCGCCATGCTCAGGGTGACCGGTAACGTAGTGGATATCGTCGTCGGGCTGAGTGTTCAGCACCTGCCAGCTCTGCCCGGCATCTTCGCTCGCTAGCACCCCGCCAACCTCAACCGCCCCAAATAGCTGGCTCGATCGCCCTGGTGGTGAGTAGAAATTGCGCAGCGCGCCTGCTCGCGGGGAATAGGGCAGATACCAATCGTGGACTGTCGGCACGTCCTCGATCGCGGTCAGCTCGGTCCAGGTCTCGCCGCCATCGCTGCTGCGAAATGCTCGGGCTGGCTCGGTGCCGCAGATAATCGCACCGGCATGTGTGGGGTCCGGCTGGATTGTTCGGAAACACGGTGCGGTAATGCCGTCGGTGATCTGCTTCCACGTCTCTCCGCCATCGGCGCTGCGGAACAGTCCATCTTCATAGGTGCCGGCCAGAATGACATCTGCGCCGTCGCTCCTCCAGGCATGCACGGCGGACACGCGCTTGTCTTGCAGCCCCACCCGCTGACAGCCATCACCGTCGCAACGATAGACGCCATCCGTTGCGCCCAGATACACGCGCTGGCTCATATGAGCCTCCTTTCAATCATTCATTGATTGAGAATAGCACGATCAGGGCCAGGGCCGAGCATAAGCTCGACGTTAGCGGGTCGCCGGAGCCTCACCCTCTTCAAAGAAGAGAGAATCGACGAATGCAACGTGGTCAAATTCGGCAAAATCGCCCGGTTGCTCGCCCGTGCCAACGTACGAGATGGGAATCCCCAGTTGCCGCGAGATGGCAAATGCGATGCCGCCCTTGGCCGTACCATCGAGCTTGGCGATCATGATATCGGTGATCTCGACTGACTCAGCGAACTTCTTGGCTTGTGATAACCCGTTCTGGCCAGTCGTGGCATCGATCACTAGCAGCACCTCCTGCGGGGCTTCTTGAACGTGCCGTTGCATCACGCGCTTGATCTTGGAGAGCTCTTCCATCAGGTTGTACTTCGTGTGAAGCCTGCCTGCGGTATCGACGAGCAGAATATCGGCGTTGCGCGCGTATGCCGCTTGCATGCCATCGAAGACGACTGCGCCGGGGTCGGCTCCGGAATCATGCGCGATGACGGGGATGTTCAACCGTTGGCCCCAGACCTTCAGCTGATCGATGGCTGCCGCGCGGAACGTGTCGCCAGCCACCAGGAGAACTGAGCGGCCGCGTTGCTTGTGGAAATTGGCGAGTTTGGCGATGCTGGTTGTCTTGCCCGTGCCGTTGACACCCACGACGAGAGTCACAAACGGCGTACCGCGCTTGTAGATCTTCACCTTGCGGTTGCGGGTCGCTTCGGCCAGCAAATTAACCATCTCATCGCGTAGGAAGAGTTTGGCGTCAGCTGGCTCGGTGATATTGTGCTCTTCGACATCATTGCGCAGTGCTTCAACGATCTCGAGAGTTGTCTCGACGCCGATGTCAGCCTGAATCAGCAGCGCCTCAAGATCTTCATAGAGCTCTTCATCGATGTGAGAGCGATCGAAGAGCGCAGTGATCTCGGAAAAGATGCCGCGGCGTGTCTTTTTGAGCCCAGCATCGAGCTTTTCGTCGGCTTCGGTATTGCGTTGGAATATTCGTCTCAGGATCACGTCGGCGTGCCTCCGCATGTAACTGGCAGCAACGTCACGCACGGCGTCGCTTCGATCTCTCAGTATATACGCCAGACGGGGACAACCCCCGCCGGGGGGCGAGGGCTGCCTGGAGATGGGGGAGGAGGAAACAGGAGATAGCTGATTTAGGTAGTGCGTTGGTAATAGCGGAATGCTTGCGTGGCGAAGACCGCCGTAACGGCAACGAATGCCAGCAACAATGCGCTTGACGTCATGACCGTCGACCACTCGTTGCCCATCGAAGCATGGCGCGCTGCGTCGACAGCCCAGTTGACCGGGTTGAAGCGTGCTGCGGTTCGCAGCCAGCCCGGCATCAGGTCAGATGCCATAAAGGCCGATGAGATGAACGTGAGCGGTAGTCCGAAGAAATTGACGACCGCGATCAGCGTCTCTTCGCGACGCATAATGAGCGCAGCACCGTTCGAGATGGCCGAGAATGCCGCGCCAAGCAGGGCCGCCAAGACCAGAATCATCGCTGCGCCACCGATACCGCCTTCGAGGTTGGCACCGAGCACGAGGCCGACGATCAGGATGATGGCCGATTGCACGACGACTGTCGTTGACGAGTGCAGGACGCGCGCGAGGATGATCGAGGCACGATGCGCCGGGGTTGCCAGCAAGCGGTCCATAACCCCTTGATCGAGATCGTCAATGATGCCCATGCCTGACCAGAATGAACCGAAGAGTGCCGTCATGATCACTACGCCGGGCGCCAGGAAATCGATATAGGAGGTCGCTGCGAACCCAGGGATCTCGACCACGCGCTTGAAGAGCTGTCCATAGAGCGCAAGCCAGATGATCGGTTGGGTCAGAGTCACCAGGATCCAGATCGGGATCCGGAGCGTGGTGCGCACGTGACGCATATACATGTGGAAGGTATCGCTCACGAAGGTCATCGCTGGCCTCCTCTCATCCTCGTTCTGACGGGTCGGCGACATCTTCGCCTGCCGCGGAATAGCGATGCCCGGTGTAATGCAGATAGACATCATCAAGCGACGGTCGGCTGAGCGTCACCGATTCGACGCCGACACCCTCGTGCTCCAAGGCAGTGATCAATGAGGGCACTGCTGTTGCTCCCTGGGCTACCCTGGCGATCACCGCCTGACCATTGGGGATGACTTCGTAGACGCCTTCGAGGCCGGAGATGGTTCTGGTCGCGCGTAGGGTATCGGTGACCTCGAGCTCGACGGCATCGCCACGAATCTCGGCCTTGAGCGCCGATGGTGTGCCCTGCGTGACCACAACTCCGTGGTCGACGATGGCGAGCCGGTCACAAAGCCGGTCAGCTTCTTCGAGATAGTGGGTGGTGAGCAGGACAGTGAGGTTCTTCTCGTGGCGTAACCGCTCGAGATCTTGCCAGAGCGCTGCTCGCGACTCAGGATCGAGCCCGGTCGTCGGCTCATCGAGATAGAGAATGCCGGGATCGTGGACGAGGCCCATGGCGATGTCCAGACGGCGACGCATGCCACCGGAGTAGGTATTCACCAGTTTGTCGGCCGCATCGGTGAGGCCGATCCACTCCAGCAACTCGTCTGCACGGGCGGCGATCTGTTGTTTGGGGACGCGCTGAAGATGTCCCTGGAGCACCAGGTTCTCGCGGCCCGTTCCCCACCGATCGACGCCGGATTGCTGAGCGACATAACCGATGCTATGCCGCACACCAGCCGGGTCGCGGGCGACATCATGCCCGGCGACCACGGCGCTACCTGCGTCAGGCGACGTCAATGTCGCCAGGATCCGGACGGTCGTGCTCTTGCCCGCGCCATTCGGACCCAACAGGCCAAAGATCTCTCCTTGGCTTACGCTGAACGAAACGCCGTTCAATGCTTTCACACCGTTGTGATAGGTCTTCGTCAATCCGTTGACGACTATCGCATCCATTGCGTTCCTCCGAGGCTCTGCCGTAGAACCGTGACCTCTCAAAGAATAACAGGTTCTCGTGCCGATGTCAAGAAATTTGTAACAATTGCGAGCAATTGGGACTGAATTTCTACAATCTTATGGTCAGTTGCTAACTGAACCGAAGATCGTCAGACTCTTGCGTCCACAGGCAATGACCAGTCCAATCGTCGCCAGAAGCGTAGAACATGTGTTCTGATTTGGCGCACCATTTTGACCCCAAATTCGCCTTGACTGACCACCCTCCCAACCCGCAGAATTCACCCTGCAATATGGGTCCTCCGGCCCAGCCGGAACCCCATTTGTTGGCGCTTGGACACCAGTTTCTGCTGGTGGTGGGTGTTGGCGATAGGGTTTCGGAGATGCAGGTAGCGGCGCGGGCTGTCGCCCTCTTTCCTCGAATGCAATTGAGCGGTGCCTGGATCCTCCCTGGCCTGGGGCTACTCTGGGGCTCGTCCTATCTCTGGATCGCGATCCTCAACCGTACCTTCGATCCATCGCTCGTGATCCTGGCGCGCGTCGTCGCGGCACTGATCGTTCTGGCGCTGGTACTGCGCTTGCGCGGGAGTGCTCTGCCGAGCCCGGGCAGAATCTGGCTGCATATCGCGGTGATCGCGGTCTGTGCCGATCTGATGCCGCTTGCGATGCTCATCTGGAGCCAGCACCAGGTCGACTCGTCCGTCGCATCGGCGCTCAGCGCCACGATTCCGCTCTTCACCTTGTTGATCGCCGCGTTCGTCTTCCGGTCGGAGGTGATCACCCGTCAGCGACTCGGCGGCATCATGCTCAGCTTCACCGGCGTCGTCATCCTCTCCGGTGCAAACACGCAGGACGGGCTGCTCAATCCCGCAGTAGTGGCCGTGCTGGTATCGAGTCTCTTCTACGGCTTCGGATTGGTGTATGCGCGGCGCTATGTTCGGGGTGATCCATTCGGAATCGTTGCGCTTCAGATGCTGCTGAGCCTGGTGATCATCTCGCCAATCGCCCTGCTTCGTGGTGAGGTCAACCAGGCGACACTCTCGGTCAATACGCTTCTCGCGGCGCTGGCGCTCGGTGGCCTCTCTTGTGCACTTGGCTACTGTCTCTACTACACCTCGTTGGTGCGCCTTGGACCGTCGACGACGTCCTATGCGACCTATCTTTCCCCAGTCATCGCGATCGTGTTGGGTTGGGTGATCCTCGGCGAGCGCATCACTCCGCTCGGTTTCCTGGGGATCATCTTGATCGTTTGCGGCATCATGACGGCCGCTGGTCTTGCGGCTCGCTGGTTTACCCGTGTGCGAGAGCCGAGGGTGCAGCCGGAGGTTGTCCCGGTGCCTGTCGACTCCAGGCCCTAGCTGACCGCCATCTGCTGCACCTCGTCAGCGATCATCGTGCCGATCTCCAGTGACGATGTTGCCGCTGGTGATGGGGCGTTGCGCACGTGAAGCACCCGGCCGTGGTGGTTGAAGATGAAATCATCCACCAACTGCCCTTCGTCCGAGAGCGCCTGCGCACGCACGCCGGACGGCCCGGGATGGAGATCGCTCAGGCTGAGCTCTGGCACGTAGCGTTGCAGCGACTCCAGGAAGCGCCGGCGGCTGAGGTCGCGTCGCATCTCATCGAGCCCCGTGCGCCAGTGCTTGAGTGCAAAGCGGCGGAACCCACCACTGCGTAAGGTATCGAGCAGGTCGCCAGCATCGACCTTGGTAAAGCGATAGCCCTCGCGGCCGAATGCCAGGACTGCGTTGGGCCCCATCCATATCTCGCCGCTCATGCGCGGCGTCAGGTGCACACCGAGGAAGGGAAAACGCGGGTCGGGCACCGGATAGATGTTGGTTTGCACGAGGTGGCGGCGATGCTCGGGCAAGGTGAAGTAATCGCCGCGGAAGGGCACGATCACCGGGTTGCGTGGAGCGCCGGTGAGTTGGGCGACTCTGTCTGCCCAAAGCCCGGCGCAGGTCACTACGAGCTCGGTTTCATAGTCGCCGCTCGCCGTCGAGATCAACACCCGGCCTCCGCGCTGCTCGATGGCCGTTACTTCGCTGGATGTGCGAATCTCTCCGCCAGCCGCTTCGATGTCGCTGGCATACGAGGCGGCGACCTGGCGGTAGTCGACGATGCCGGTATTTGGAGACCAGATAGCTCGTACACCGGTCGCGTGCGGTTCGATCTCGTGCAGCTCTTCCATTCCAACGAGGCGCAGCCCCTGGACGCCGTTGCCCTTGCCCCGCTCCAGCAATCCCTCAAGACGCGGGATCTCTGCGGGATCGGTGGCGACGATCAGTTTGCCGACCATCTTGTAGGGGATGCCTTTTTCGTCGCAGTAGCGTCTCAGGCGGGCAGCGCCAGCTACGCAGGCACGAGCTTTCAGGGAACCGGGAGCGTAGTAGATACCGGAGTGAATGACACCGCTGTTGTGTCCGGTCTGGTGCTGGGCGATGGCTGGCTCGCGCTCCAGCACCACCAGTCGCTTTCCCGGGTGACGTAGCAGCAGCTCGCGTGCCGTTGCCAGCCCCACGATGCCGCCGCCGACGACGGCCATATCTCCGCACCACGTTGCAGCGCTTGGGGGCGCAGTTTGTCGTTGCTCGCTCACGATCACGTCGATCACCGCCTCTCACATCTCAGAGTCAGTGTAGCGCGCTCTGAATTCAGCTTTGGTACAGTGCAGCCCGTATGAGGAGGGTCACATGTCAGAGTCGTCCGCCCGAAACGAGCACATCGCTCGCATGGCTACCCGGTTCGCCGACTATCTCAATGCGCAAGTCGATGCTGATCTCCCGATGCCCGGTTCCATTGAAACGTCAGCCGGTATCGATCTCTTTGGCAAGCTTGACGCGGCGCTAGAGCAATTGATGGATCTTACGAGCGTCTACGGCAGCGATCCGCGACTTGACCTCGATCCACTGATCCTCCCTGCCTCGGCGCTCATCGGCGAGTACTTGCGTCATACCATCGACGCACGCTGGGCAGATCTCGAAGAGGGCGATGACGGCGAAACGCTGACGTTGCAGCTCGCCAGCGGTCAGAAGCTTGATGTCACGGTTGCCACGCGTGGGACGATCCTGACGGGCAAGCCCAACACCCGTGCGATGGCGGCGGCGCTAGAGGTCGAGCCGGCTGAAGAGGGATGACATGAGCCAATCTGCCCTGGTCGATCTGCAACGAGCGATGCGCAGCTGCAGTCGCTGCGTTGATGCTGGCTACATCCCGGCTGCGCTTCCAATCTTCCATGGTAATGCCCGCGCTCGGCTGATGGTCGTCGGTCAGGCTCCTGCACCGCCGGGCGACGGTCCGCGGCTGCCCTACTCCGGTCAATCCGGAAAGACATTGACACGCTGGCTGGAACGGGCAGGGTTCGAACCAGGCTCGCTTCACAATCCCGACCGCTTCTATCTGACCTCAGTCACGAAGTGCTTCCCCGGTCGCAGCACATCGGGCAACGGCGATCGCGCGCCTGGTGCCGCTGAGGTGAAGCTCTGCGGCTCCCACCTTGCTCAGGAACTCCGGTTGGTTCGGCCCGAATTGATTCTGGCGCTGGGAAGGCTGTCGATCACACAGTTTCTCCCCTCGGTGAAGCGTCAGGTGCTGGCCGAGATCATCGGTACGCCGCGTGAGGCCGAATTCGAGCCGGCAGGCACTGCCGTCGTACTGCCACTCCCGCACCCATCCGGTGTCTCGCGCTGGCTCAACGATCCCGAGAATCGAGCGCTGGTCGATCGCGCGATAGACTGGCTATCGAGCGAGCGCGACCTCAAAGGATGGTAGAGCAGCGAACCAAGCTGATCCCTGTAGCGGTGCTGATCTTTCTTGCGCTTCCGCTTTCACTCGTCGCGGCGGGATCGGGAACGTTCGATCTCGACATCACCGTCATCAATGCCGTGCAAGAGCACACCCCAGACTGGATTAGACCCTTCTTCGCGGGGATGAACTGGCTCGGCTCGGGCGGACCATTGACTGCGTTCTGTTGCCTGGTTGCTATCGCGCTCTGGCTCAAGAGCATGCGGCTCGAGAGTGTCTATCTTTTGATTGTCGCCGCAACGTCGCAGATGATAACCGACTCCTTGAAGTGGTTGATGGAGAGCCCGCGACCCCCGGCAGCGTACGTTCAGGATGGCATCCAGCGCGATGGTTACGGCTTTCCCAGCGGCCACACCTTGACAACCTTCATGATCGTTGGGTTCCTGATCTCGATCGCCGCGGCACAGCTGACCGGCTGGATACGGTGGTGCTCGATATCGCTCGGTGCGGCCTGTATCTTGCTGATGGGGCTTGCAAGGATTGTGGTTGGTGCGCACTGGCTCAGCGACGTGCTCGGCGGCTATCTCTGGGGCGGGCTGGGCCTGGCTCTGATGCTGGCGATCTACTCGCGCATCGCTGCCCGGCGGGACGCCAGAACAGCCAGCACGTCGTCCAGCGGCAATTCACACGCTTCCAGCATGACCAGCAAGTGATAGATCAGATCCGCCGCCTCACCGGCTAGCGGTCCCGGCTCGCCGTTTTTGGCGGCGATGATCACCTCGGCAGACTCCTCGCCGATCTTCTTGCCGATCTTGTCGATACCCTCGTCGAAGAGATAGGTCGTGTAGGACCCCTCCGGCATCTCGTTTCGGCGGTCAGCGATGACGGCACGAAGCTCCTCGATGACACCGGTGCTGATGACTGGCGTGGAGCCCGCTGCCGCTACTGGCTCGGCGAAGAAGCAGCTCTGCTCGCCGGTGTGGCAAGTCGGGCCGTGCGGGTGGACGCGGATCAGGAGCGTATCACCGTCGCAGTCCGGCACGATATCAACCAGCTCCAGCACATTTCCGGACGTCTCGCCCTTGCGCCAGATGCGTTGCCGGCTGCGGCTGTAGAAGTGCACGAAGCCAGTCTCGATGGTCAGCTGCAGCGCTTGCTCATTGAGGTAGCCGAGCATGCGCACTTCGCCGCTTCTGGCGTCCTGGACAATGCCCGGCACGAGGCCGTTCGCATCCCAGGTCACGTGAAAAGTCATCCTGTTGCTCCCTGTATCTCATCGGCCGGGAATCCTAGTCGCAGTCGCCTCAGCGATGTCCAGCGCCCGTCTCCAACGATGAGGTGGTCGACGATCTCGATATCCAGCAAACGCGCGGCCTGAACGAGGCTAGCAGTCAGACTGATATCGCTCGCCGATGGAGTCGGGTCGCCGCTGGGATGATTATGGGCGATGGCGATTGCGGGCATGTTGGCGCGAATGGCTTCCTTGAAGACCTCGGCAATACGCACCTGGGCGGCGTTGACACTGCCGCGGTACACAGCCACTGCGCGCTCGACATGGTGCTTGGTATCAAGCAAAACCACCCACAATTCCTCGTGATCGAGTGCGGTCAAACGTGGAGCGATCTCGGCGGCCAGATCTTCAGGCGTCGTAATCTTGCGTCGTTCAGCAGGAGCAGCCTGGGCGATGCGACGTCCAAGCTCGATCGCCGCAAGGATCGTCACCGCCTTCGCCTGGCCGATACCGTGGACGCTGAGCAGGCCATCGAGATCGCGCCGCATCAGCCCTTGCAGATTTCCGCCGCTGCTTGCAATCAGGCGCTGCGAGAGGGTCATGACCGATTCCCCGCGACTACCAGTGTTGAGCAATATCGCCAGCAGCTCGGCGTTTGATAGTGCTTCGGGCCCACGGGCGACCAGTTTCTCGCGCGGTCGCTCGTCGTCCGGTAGCTCGCGGATCAGCATCGGCCGGTTTGTCATGGTCTGCCTGCCTTAGTGCCGAGATGCAGCGCGACAGTGCCACCACCAAGCAGTTTCCATTTGATGTCAATCAGCCCGGCGTTCGACATCATCGCGGCAAGCTCACGAGCTGGAGGGAATGCCTCAACCGAGCGTGGCAGGTAGCCGTAGGCCTCGCGCTGACCGCTGATGATCCCGCCGGCAAACGGCACGACATGCCCGAAATAGAGCTGGAACATGCGGCCCAGCACTGGCTTGCGGTATGGGGTCAGCTCCAGAATCGCCAGTCGACCTCCTGGAGCAAGAACGCGTGCCATCTCATTGATCGCGCCCTGATAATCCTGCATGTTGCGCAGGCCCCAGCCAGTGGTGCAGGCGTCGAATTCACCGTCAGCGAAGGGGAGTTCCATGGCGTCGGCCGTCTGCAGCTCGATCTGCGGCCAGTCTGCGCACTTCTCCCGCCCAACCTCGATCATGCCCGGCGAGAAATCGACGCCGACGACCTGCTCTGCTCCAGCCTCGGCCAGCGCAATGGCCAGATCACCCGTGCCAGTCGCAACATCGAGCGCCCGGGAAGCTCCGTTCGCCACCGCTGCCTTGGCTGCCATCGAGCGCCAGGCGACATCGCGATAGCCGGTCATCAGGTGATTCATCAGGTCGTAGCGGGGCGCGATGCGGTCGAACATCTCGCGCACCACGACCGGTGCCTCCAGCGCGCCACGATCCTGGCTCATAGGAGGAAACTCCCCGCAAAGACGAGCGAAAAGATCAGCGCCAGCCGAGCGGTCTCAGCCAGACGGCGATTGAGCGGTGGACCACTCTCCTGGCGCACGGCAGATACGAGCTTGACGGCCAGTGGAAGCGTCAGCAGCACGAGCAGACACCAGGCAGAGTGCAGGCCAGCGATCCAGAGCACGATCGGCGTCAGATAGGCAATCGCGATCAGCAGGCCGAATTCGATCAGGGTTGCGCGTCTGCCGAGACGCACCGCGAGCGTCCGTTTGCCAGCTCGCGCGTCGGTTGCCATATCGCGCAGATTATTGACCACCAGGATCGCAGCGATCAGCGCGCCGACCGGGATAGCCGCCAAAACCGAGAGCAATGTAATCTCGAGCGTCTGGACATAATACGAGCCAGTCACGCCGACCAACCCGAAGAAGATGAAGACGGAGACCTCGCCGAGACCGATATAACCGGTTGGAAGTGGGCCTCCGGTATAGCTGAGCATCGCCAGAATCGCCAGTACGCCGAGGAGCAACACCGGCCAGCCCCCGCGCCAAACGAGATAGGAGCCAAGTACGACCGAGAGCCCGACAACGATCGCCGTGCCGGTGATGACGGCGTTCGATGTCAGCAGACCGTGCTGGGTGACTCGCAGCGGGCCGACTCGTTCGTCGTCATCGGCGCCACGCTTGAAATCCGAGACATCGTTGGCGAAGTTAGCGGCGATTTGCAGGAGGAGTGAGATGAGCAAGGCGACTACGGCCGCGCCGAAGTGAAACCCGCCGTCTGCAATCGCCAGAGCGGTGCCGGCGGCAATCGGTGCAACGGCTGCGGGTAGCGTCTTCGGTCTTGCCGCCAGCAACCATGCCTGCCAGGTTGAAATGGGTTGTGGTCGTGCAAGTTCGCTCACACCTCGGCCTCTCCCTGCAGCGGATGATACCGCAGGAATGATGCTGGAAGAGTCGAGATCAAATTGCCCCGCGCTCAACAGCAATGTCGAGCGCGGGGCGAGATGAAGGACGGTGTGCGTTAGTAGGTCTCGAGGTAGCGGTCGCGCTCCCACTCGGTGACGTTGATGCGGAAGGCGTCCCACTCCTGGCGCTGCGCTTCGGTCAGCCGCTCAAAGACGTGCTCGCCGAGAGCGTCCCGGACGACCTGGTCGCGCGCCATCTCGTCAATGGCCTCGCCCAGCGTCGTCGGCAAAGTAAGGACATTGCGGCGAGCGAGATCTTCGTCGGTGAAGTGATAGAGATTCTCTTCGACCGGTGGCGGTAGCTCCAGCCCCTTCTCGATGCCATCCAGGCCGGCCGCCAGCATGACAGCGTAGGCCAGATAAGGGTTGCAGGAGGGATCCGGACAGCGGAGCTCGATGCGGGTGGCCTTGGTCTGTCCATGGCGGATTGATGGCACACGAATCAGCGCCGAGCGGTTGGCACGCGCCCAGGAAATGTAGACCGGCGCTTCGTAGCCCGGAACCAGGCGACGGTAGGAGTTGACGATCGGGCCGAGGACCGCGCACATGCCGCGCGCATGGAAGAGCTGGCCAGCCATGAACTGGCGCGCGACATCGGAGAGTCCGTACTCGTCAGTCGTGTCGACGAAGGCGTTATCGGTGGTATCGATATCCGTCAGTGATTGATGGACGTGCATGCCTGATCCAGCGATGCCTGCCACCGGCTTCGGCATGAAGGTGGCATGCAGGCCGTGCAGCTGGGCAATCGCCTTGAGGGTGTACTTGAAAGTCGTCACATGGTCGGCGCCGGTCATGGCATTGCGGTACTCGAAGTCGATCTCGTGCTGGCCGATGGCGACCTCGTGATGGCCAGCCTCGACCTTGATATCAAGCTCCTGCAGTGCGCGGATCATGTCCTTGCGCACCTCGGCGGCCAGGTCGGCCGAGAAATCGAAATAGCTGCCACGATCGTGCGGCAGCACATCGAAGTGGCCGTTTTCGAGCCGGCGGAAGAGGAAGAATTCTGGTTCTGGCCCCGTCTGGTAGACATAGCCGAGCTTGGCGGCGCGCTCGATCTGGCGCAGGAGGACGACGCGCGGATCGCCTTCGAAGAGCTCGCCATTCGGCATATGGACCCAGCAAATCACCTGGGCGGTGCAGTTCCGTCCACGCTCCCACGGCAACACCACGAAGGTCGCCAAATCGGGGATCAGGAACATATCGCCCTCGGCGATGCGGGCAAATCCGGCGATCGACGAACCATCGATCCACTGGCCGTTCTTGATGACGTGGGGGAAAATTTCGACTGGCACCGTGATCGTCTTCACAAGTCCCATGACGTCCGAGAACTGCAAGTTCACGAACTGGACGCCCTCGGCCTGACACTTGGCAAGAACGTCCTCTACGGAAGGCGTCGGAACGCGACGGCCGACGACCTCCTTCACCGCAACAACCATGTATTGATCCTCCTGAAATTCGCGCGCAGGGCCAATCCCCACCCGCACCGTCCATCATCCTTCTGAGGATACGGCGTGCTGGAGTCGGGATGTACGTCCAGGTGCACGAATTCAGCCATGATCTTTGTGCAGGGTGCACAAGTACTAGTCAGCGGCTGGCGGGATCTCCTGCTTGGCGTGGCATGGCGCATCGGGATAGGGCGCGAGATCGCTGTTCTTGTAGTCCCGCAGGAACGAGGCGATGCGGACATCATC
>CAYNTE010000024.1:15694-26794 GCA_964399615.1 uncultured Thermomicrobiales bacterium | reverse complement strand
GGCGGTATCGTCTTCGGCATCTGAAACCTTCGCTATGTGTACAAACAAGCATACAGCATAGTTGAGTCGAAGGTTCCGCGCGTTCTAATCAACCGAAACCAATACTCTGGGAGTTGCTGGCGCTAAGGGGAGACGAACTTCAGAGTCTGAAGGTCAAACGTATATGCGGCTCCATCATCTGTTCGCAGATGCAGCATGTCGTTCTCAACGCTCTCGATCGTCAAAGGGCTCGGCGTCGGAACAGTGAATGTGCCCACAGATTCAGTGTGGAATGTTTCCGGCGAGATCGTATAGATGCGCAACGCACCCGCGACAGTCGTTCCCTCCGGTTGACGCTTCGTCGCCCCGGCGTAGACGAGGAACCAGGGATCCGACTGACCCGCCACCGGCCCCCGCCACGAATTGCGCACCAGGAACAGCGACGCTGCCCCCGCTCCCTGGCGGTCCCAATTGTTGATGCCTGCTACGAGTGTTGCCTTCACGGTCGGAGCCGACGTGGGGTGATTCGCAAACGCTGTCGCCTTCTTAGGTGGCAGGCCCGGCGGTGGTGTCTCCGGGTAACCTGCCGGAAGAGTTGGATCGGCTGTTGGTGTCAGGTGATCATGAGCCTCCGGACTGCTTGTCGGCGTGGGGCTAACCGTAGCGGTCCCGTGTGACTGCTGCTTCACCGTCGTCGGCTCCCGAGTCGCGCCACTATCCTCACTGCCGAAAGCAGAAAGCCCGCAGGCCGCTAGCACGATCGTCGTCAAGACCAAGCCGAACCCAGCCACCAGCCACCGAGCGACCTTGACGCGCCTGGCACTCTTGGTCGAATTCATTTCCGAAAAAGTCATCATCTCACCGGATTCGATGGGTCAACGCTGGAACCAGAGAGTGATCGTTGCAATCACGCACCCACCAATAGCCCCGACGACTGGTGCAAGCAAGAAGAATGGAAGATCGAAGGCTAGCGCATTGTGTACTCCATAGGAGATGAGCATGGCGATGGTCAGCGGCCAGACGAAGATATCCACCAGGAGCTTCGCGAGGAGGGGGAAGCCGGCGACACTGAAGGGATAGAGTACCAGCGAGCCAATGCCCCACACGAAGCCTAGACCAGACGCTTGCCACACAATTACGAAGTCGGCAGGGTCGAGCCAGCTTTGCCATCGGTCGCTCATCGCTACCTCCAACGCATCACTGTCAAATCACAATTAGTGTCCGGACTAGAAGCTGTTCTCAAGACCACGCTTATGAGTTGAGATTGTCCAGCAGCAGTGCTGTTGGGGTCGCGCGTACATGAGGCGACAAAACGTGGGGCGCATCTCTCGTAGTCGACCGCTTACTGGCCAGCGCGGCTTTCGGCGGCGGGGTCTTCGGGGAGGTGTTGGGCGATCCAGCGGAGGGATTCCCAGTCGCCTTCCCAGTAGAAACCAGTCTCGAGGTTGAGGTCGGTGAGATACGGGGCCAGCGAGTGGGTGTAGATGTTCTCGGAGGGGAGGTCTTGCGCCAGGCGGGCTAGTGAGAGGGTCTGGCGGAAGGAGAGATCGGTCCGCACGGTGTCGCCGACCTCGCTGATCAGCTCCGGTAGCTCGGCCAGAATCCCGATGTCGAGCGCCTGCTCACGCACCGCCAGCAAGAGCTGTTGCTGCCGCCGGTTGCGCATCAGGTCGCCGTCCGAGTGACGCGTGCGGGCGTAGCGCACGGCCTGCACGCCGTCCATCTTCTGCAAGCCGGTCGGGAAGTAGGCGCGGGTGTAGCCGAAGTCCTCAGTCGGGTATTCGTTGTCCCAGAGTTGCTCCGGCACGTCGATGACCACGCCACCGAGGGTATCGATGATCCTCTCCAGCCCGGGGATGTTGACCGTCGCGAAGTAGTGGATCGGGATGCCGAAGTTCAGCTCGATGGTCTGGGCCACCAGCGTCGGGCCACCGCCATCAAGGTCTGATGCCTCACCAACCGGGAAGGCGCTGTTGACCTTCACCTGATCGGCATAACCCGGTACATCGACCAGCAGATCGCGAGGAATCGAGAACATATCGACTCGCGGCACGCTGGGGTCTACCCGCACAACGATGATCGTGTCGCTGCGGCCTGGGTTCGTCTCCGAGGGCCGCTGATCAACGCCCAGTAGCACGATGTTGAAGGGGTCCTTGCCGTTCCACTCGGGGAATGGCGTCGGCGAGACCTCCGGCGTTGCGGTGGCCTCAGGTGTCCCCGATACCGGTGCTCCAGCTTCGTCTGTCGCCGTCGATGCTGCGTCCGCAGTCCCTGCCGGCGTTCCGGTCGCGTCGCCATCTGGTTCAGCCGATGGTGTCAGTTGCTCGATGACCCCTTCCGGCATCTCATCGGGGGCAGTTGGGGCCAGTTCGTTGAGGTGCTCGCGGTCGGCTGGCTCGACGAAGATCTTGTCGAACGCTTTCCATGACTCGTAGACGGTCGGGACCGCGATGGTCAGGCCCCAGCCAAGCAGCAAGAGCGGCACGGCCAGAATCAACACCCAGGCGCTCTTGCGCATGCCCTTCGTCGGAGTCCTGGTCGCCTCGACGACCGTCGGCGCTGGCTCTGGAGGTGTAGACCGGACATAAAGCGGCATGCTTCGCGCTGGTCGGCGCCGTCGAAGACGAGGTGCACCATAACGTCGGCGGTTGCGTCTGACCATACCGCGGGTGCGGTCCCCTCATCCCTCGATGCGCGACTCAATCTCGTGCAGATCTATCCTAACGGATGTATCCACCCAGCACATTATAGGGGAGGGCTTGACACCGGGTCACGAACTTCGATTGTTGGATCGATCGGATCGTTCAATCCGCCGCTTGGCGGTGACGGCCCTGATCGAGGATTTCCGCCAGCTCGTCAAAGAGGATCGCCGTCCAGGGCTCCTGCATCGTCCAGCGCCACTGCCGGTTGTGCGCCTTCACCGCCTCGCGCGTCTCCTCCGGCATCCGGTCGATATTTCGCTGGCCGCCCTCCAGCTCGGGGTGCTCAGCAACGAATCGGCGTGTCTCGGCTGCCATCTGCTCGTTCACCAGAGCAGGACGCTCGATCAGGTGGCCGATCTCCTCAAACTGCTCGTTCATCAAAATGATCACCGGAATTGCCTGGTAGCCATCGGCCCGCCGGTAATTCGACGCCAGCTCCCGCCAGCCATCGCGCAGGAGAAAGCGAATCTCAGCATCCGGCAGCTCATTTGCCAGCTTGATCACCGGAGGCACGAACTGGGCTGAATCGCCGCAGAAATCCTCCGTCAGAATCAAAATCCTGAGCGGGTGACCACCGAAGCGCTCCCGCTCCCCTGGCCCGATCTCCGTCGTCTCGATATTGGCACGATAGCGGTCTTGATTCTCATGCATTTGCTCGATGTATTCGTCCGCCGTCATCGCCTGATGCCACGCTCGGGAAAGAGACATGCAATATCCTTCCACTAGGATGTGGTCCACAATGCTCTAAACGATCTCGGCGTCTCTGGCATTCCGGAGCATCTATATAAAGAAGGAAGAAGCATGCTGCACCGTATCGACGGCAACGACGTCATCGCCCTCTCACAGCCAGCCCACGCCTGGGTCTCTGGCCAGCTGGCACAAGCCTGGGGCAACGCAACTGCTGGCGAGCTCCAACCCCGGCGCGATGTCATCCTGGCCGCCGAACAGCACGACATCGCCTGGCTGGAGTGGGAGACCGCACCGACGCTGAACGCTGAGACCGGCCTGCCGCACAACTTCATGACCATCCCCACCAGCGAACACCTCGGCTTCTGGAGCTCGGCCGGCTATCTCGCGCTGGCCTATGGTCGCTACGTCGCGCTGCTCGTCGCTGGCCACGGACTCGGCCTCTACAAACGCTTTCACAATTGGGAGAAGGACACCGACGAGGAAGCCGCCACCGCCCGTAAGTACATCGCTGAGGTCGAACAATTCGCCGGCAAGCTGCGCGCCGATCTCCAGCAAGATCCACAGTTGGCCAGCCTGGCAACCGACAAGATGATCGACCGCAACCAGGCGCTCGTCGGTCTCTGGGATGGCATCTCGCTGGCGCTCTGCCACGGCCTGACCGAGACGCGCGAGTTCGAGGGCGTCCCAGCTGCCGATGGCCAGATCACGCTCACCCTCCAACCCACCGGCGACGACCAGATCGAGGTCGACCCCTGGCCGTTCTCAACCGGCAGCCTCACCCTCATCTGCGAAGGTCGCCGCCTCAGTGAACGTTTCGATGATCAGGACGCCATGCGAAAGGCCCTCGCATCGGCACCGTGGGAGCGGATCGAGATCATCTTGCAGCCCAAATCGCACTAACGCTGGAGATCATCGCCGATCAAGGCTAGGATGACCGCGAGAGGTTTGATCGGGCAAGGAGGAGAGAGACCGCTGATGAACCGCGCAATACGAATTGGCATGCCAGAGGCCGAGCTTGAGACACCGGTACTCGTCGTCGATATCCCAGCCATGGAGCGCAATCTGGCCACCATGCTGGGGATCCTCGAGGGCACCGGAATTGCTTTGCGCCCTCATCTCAAGACCGCGAAATCTCCCGCGCTCGCCCAGATGATGGTCCAGGCTGGGGCAAAGGGCGTCTGCAGCGCAAAGCTCTCCGAGGCCGAGGTCATGGCCAACGCCGGCATCGAAGACATCCTGCTCACCAGCGAGGTGGCTGGCGTCGGCACCTTCGAACGTCTGGTCGCCCTGGCCCGCCGTGTGCCGAGATTCCAGGCCGTCGTCGATAGCGACTACGCCGTCGATGGCATCGCCGCAATCGCTCGCGAGCGCGGAGTCACCGTCAGGCTCTTCGTCGAACTCGATGTCCTCACCGGTCGCAGCGGTGTTCAGACTCCCGAGCAAGCCCTCGACCTCGCCAACCACATCGCCGAGACCGATGGCGTCGAGTTGGCGGGCATCCACGCCTACGCGGGCCACCTTCAGATGCGCCCGATCGAAGAGCGCCGCGAGGCGAACAAGGCCTCGATGGAGTTGCTGGCCACTACCCTCGATCTCCTTGAATCCAACGGCCACCAGATCGATATCGTCTCCGGCGGCGGCAGCGGATCCGTGCGCCTCGATGCCGAGCGTGGCCTGCTCAACGAGATCCAGGCTGGCTCATTCCTCCTGATGGACACCGCCTACCGCAACGCCGGCATCGAGTTTGAGAACGCCCTCAGTTGCATCTCGACCGTCATCAGCCGTCCAACCCCCGAGCGCGCCGTCTGCGACGCGGGCGTCAAGACCCTCACTCGCGATAGCGGCGCACCCGAAGCCATCGAACCCGCGGGTGTCACCTACCTGCGTGGCTCCGACGAACACGGCAATCTGACCGTCGATCCCGGCACCGAGCTATCCGTCGGCGATCGCATCCGCATCCTGCCCAGCCACGTCTGCACCACCATCAACCTCCACGACCAGATGGTCGGCATCCGCGATGGCGTGGTCGAAGCTATCTGGCCTATCGAGGCCCGCGGCCATATCTGGTAGCAGCGTGATCGAACCCGGCCCGACGTCGTATCCTTAGGCGAGTGTGGGGGCCCGAGCGTTTTTCCTAGAGGAGCTGGCGTGCAGACCTTCGTTCGACGACTCACCGTTGCAGCCGCAATCGGCATGTTCCTGGTGCTCATCCAGGGTGCTCTGGTGACGACCACAGAATCTGCCGATGGGTGCGGCAATTCCTGGCCGCTGTGTAACGGCCGCTTCGTCCCTGGCTACGCTGTCGAATCGATGATCGAATACTCCCACCGCTTCGTCGTCGGCATCGAGACCTTCCTGATCGTCGGTGCGGGCGTCGGCGCTTGGTGGTTCTGGCGACAGCGCAAAGAGATCCGCATCCTCGCTCCCATCATGGTGAGCTTCCTCTTTATTCAGGCTGCCCTCGGCGCAGCAGCGGTCAAATGGCCGCAGACTGCAGAAGTACTGGCGCTGCACTTCGGCGTCTCGCTGATCGCCTTCGCCAGCACAGCATTAACCGCCATCTTCTTATATGAACAGGGCACCTGGGATCGTTTACGTGACAAGATCGTCCCGCGAGGCTTCAGCTTCCTCGTCTTCGGCCTGATCGGCTACACCTACCTCGTCGTCTACCTCGGCGCATACGTCCGCCACAAAGACGTCAGCCTTGCCTGTGGTGACTGGCCACTCTGCAACGGCCAGGTCTTCCCCGGCTTCGATGGCAACGAGGGCATCGTCTTCACGCACCGCCTCTCCGCCCTGATCCTCTCGCTACTCGTTGTCTGGCTCGTCGTCTGGGCCTGGAAGATGCGTGCCGGGCGTCCCGATCTCTTCGCCGGCTCACTGGTCGCCCTGGGCACTGTCCTCTTGCAAGGCGCAAGCGGAGCCTGGGTCGTCAATACCCAGCTTGATACCTTCTCGACCATGTTCCACGGCGTCTTCATCTCGATCTTCTGGGGCGCACTCACCTACCTGGGGCTCCACGTTATCCCTCGCCAGCCCGACGCAGACGACATCCAGGTCGGCGAGACCAGCCCCCTCAGCACCCCCGTCCCCGAGCGAGCCACCTCGACGTCCTAGGCTGGGCGATATTACCGGTGAAATGAAATAGCCGCGACAGATTGAACCTGTCGCGGCTCGCTGTTTGCAAACTTCGGTCTTTGGGTTCGCTCAGGATCGTGCGGCGGGCACGACCTCGGCGCAGACGTGCTCCAGCACTTTCGCCTGATTGTCGTCCTTCGGCCAGGTCGAGATGAACTCGCTGAAGCCCGCCTCGCGGTAAGCATTCAGCGTCGTCGTGAACGTCTCGACCGATTCCAGCACGTCCGGAAACGGCCAGACCGAGCGGCGAATCTCGGAGGGATCTCGCCCGATCTTGCGGCAATTCTCGTCAATCTGTGCCGATCGCGCCGCTGCATCTTCGATCTCCGCACGCGTATTCCAGTGGTCGGCATAGCGCGCCACCAGTCCGAGCATGCGTGGCTTCTCACCACCCAGCACCAGCGGCATGTGCGGTTGCTGCACCGGTTTCGGCTCGAATACCGCTTCCTTCAGCCAGTAGTGCTCGCCGCGGAATGTCGTGCGCCGTTCCTCCTGCAGGTTCGTCACCATCTCCAGCGCCTCGGTCAGCATGTCGACCCGCTCGCCAGGTGGCGGGAAGTCGTAGCCGTACATCTCGTGCTCTTCTTCCCACCAGCCGGCGCCGATGCCGAATTCGACCCGGCCGTTCGAGATATGGTCGACCGTCACCGCCTGCTTCGCCAGCAGACCCGGATTGCGGTAGGTGTTGCCGGAGACCAGCATCCCCAGCCGCACCTTTTCCGTCACCATCGCCAGCCCCGCCAGCACCGTCCAGCCCTCGAACGTGTACGCGGTGTCGGAAGCTGAGCTAATGAAGTGATCGACCACCCAGATCGAATCGACACCCAGCTCCTCAGCCAGCTGCGCCCTCCGCACCAGCTCGTCCCACGGATCACGTTGACTGACAACCAGCCCAAACCTGAACGAATGACTCATCACTTGCTCCGAATCTCGGGAAGAACCTGCTCCGAGACCGCCCGCAGCGTCTTCAACTCCGCCGGATCATCGGGCCAGGCTGCCATGAAGTGCCGGAACCCGGCGTCGTAGTAGCTTTGGACGTACTCGCGGAACATCTCGACCGATTCCAGCTGGCTCGGTCCCGGCCAGGTCGAGCGCACGATCTCGGCTGGATCGCGGCCGATCTTCTCGCATTGCTCGGTCAAATAGGCGCTCTGTTCGGCCGCTTCGTCGAGCGGTGCGCGCGTATTCCACTGGTCGGCATACTTCGCCGTCAGCCGCAACATACGTGGCTTCCGGCACGCGATCATGACCGGCAGGCGCTCCTGGATCGGCTTCGGCTCGAACGGTGCATTGTCGTAGTGATAGTGCTTGCCCTCCAGTGTCGTGCGCTCATTCGCCTGGAAGCTCTCGATGGCCTGCATCGCCTCGTCGAGCATCTCCACCCGCTCGCCCGCCGGCGGAAAGTCGAAGCTGTAGGCCTGGTGCTCGCGCTCCCAGAAGCCAGCCCCGATACCGAAGTCGACGCGACCGTTCGAGATATGATCGACCGTCACGGCCAGTTTCAGCAGCACGATGGGGTTGCGGTGCGTCACACTGGCCACCATGACTCCAAGACGTGGCTTCTCGGTGACCGTTGCCAGCGCAGCCAGCGTCGTGTAGCACTCGTTGAACGGCATCATCTCGTCTGCACCATTGAAGAAATGGTCAGCGGTCCAGATGCTGTCCCAGCCCATCTGCTCGGCCTCTTTGGCACGCTCAACCAGCTCGGGCCAGGGATGACTCGTGCCAACATATAGTCCAAAATGGACGTTCTCGTCCGCCATTGGTGCCCCTTCATTTCGTCCAGAAACAATCAACTGTCGACCGTCATCCTCGCACGATAACACACGCTCGTCGCGTTACAGCGACGCCTCCCAGCGTTCCTTGGCCGCCCGCCAGTCCTCATATGTCAGATCAAACTGCAACTCGTCGCTGTACTCACCGTACTTGACGTGTGTGTACTTCAGCACACCCGCCGGACGGTAGCCCTGCTTCGCCAGTGCCGCCGCCGAACGCTTGTTGACCGCGTGGACATTGGAGCAGATCAGGTGCAGACCCAGCGTCTCAAATGCGTACTCCAGCAGCAGCATCTTTGCCTCAGTGCCGTATCCCTTGCCGCGCGTCTTCTCGCCAGGCAGCAACCACGAACTCGTTTCCGCGGTGCGATTGATCCAATCGATCGTATCGATGGTAACCTCCCCGAGAAACTCGTCCGTCTCCTTCAATCGCACGATGAAGACCACTTCGCTGGCTGGATCGCTCGCCTCAGCCTCGTCCTCCCAGATCTGATCCCACATCAATGGGCTCTGCAAGAACCGGCCGAATCCACCCGTGAACGTATCCTGCTCCCGCGCCAGTCCCGCGACCGTCTGGCGGGCATCGTCCTCGATCTCGGCCGTCAGATAGACGCGCCGGCCAACCAGATATGGGTTACGCATTGCTAGCTGTCTCCTTCGCCCGCCGCTCGGCCCAGGCGTCCCTTGCGGCTTCCCACTCCTCGCGCAAGATATCGAAGCAGAAGTCCGACCGATACATCCCGCCTTTGGTGTTGCTAAATTGGAGTGTGCCGGCCGGTTGATAGCCCTGCCGCGCCAGCGCCCGCCACGATCGCTCGTTTGGACCAAAGACATACGACTGGACGACATGCATGTCCAGACGGTCAAAGGCATACTCCAGCAGCAGCAACTTTGATTCTGTGCCGTAGCCCGCCCCGCGCCACTGGCCGGGGAAGAAGTAGGCGAAGGACTCTGCTGTCCCGTTCACCAGATCAAGATCGAAGAAGCCCAGATTCCCGATCATCTCATCCGTCGCCTTCAGGCACGATGCAAAGTGGATGAAATTGGGGGTCTCGACGTCCGCCGATTGCTCCAGTTCGTGCTCGGTGTACATCGGCGAAATCAGGTAGCGGCCGAAATCGTCATAAAACTCGGCAGGCTCCTGAGGATAGGCAAGCGCTAGCGCCTTTGCATCTTCCTCTTGCAGCGCCCTGAGATAGACACGCTCACCGACCATAATCGGATTATTCATTGGGAAACGTCCCGCTCGGGTTCAGCTTCTGATAGATCAGCTTCGCCACCCGCTGCTTGCCCGGCCGCACGAAGAATTCCCGGAACGTCACCGCCCGGTTCATCTCCAGCGCTTCACATGCAGCAATCGACGCCTCCCAGTCCGCCGCCAGCGAGACATTCACGCCGACCATGTCCCATTCCTGGCTGAGGAATGGAACCAGCACCTTCAAGGCGTCGGCACGCAGCTCGTCAGCATCCTCGGCCCAAGGCGCGAAGTGGAATTCGACATCCATATTGCGGGCGAACATGCTGATCTTCACCCCGCCCGCGATCTCGTCATTGCTCAGCCTGCAGATCGCATAGTGACGCGTCATCGGGAAGAATGTCTTGTGCCAGTCCTTCAACACCTTCTCGCCACGCGCCGCGGTGGCTGGGAACGGCGTATCGAGCCAGGCTCCCGTGTGCTCCTTATCTTCCTTGACATAAGCGCGACAATAGATCAAATCGCCAGTCAGAAAGATCGCCCGTAAGTCTTTCGCCATCGCGATGCTCCTTGTAACTTCCCCGATGCAGCACAGAAGGAATATTGTGACAAATGCTTGCCCCGGTCGCCACCTTAGCCCCTTTTACCGGTTTTATCCGGCCGAATCTTCACCTATTTGATGGAACCTTGGCAGTTGTCGTACGTTCTATAGAGTAGCCGCGTACGATGATCGATAATCACCAGGCCCGCACTCCTGGTAGATAGTGAGGAATTGCAGGATGAGATCCCGCCTACGCCGATGGCTGGCGACGTCTACCACCGCGATTGCACTAATCATGCTGATCGCGCCCAGCGTTGGGGCACAATTCGACGCCAGCTTCCCACCCGGCTCACACGCATTCGACCAGACCTGGTCGCGTACCGATAAACCAGTCCAAGAGGGACACGTCTCCCGCACCTGGATGTGGGGACCGAGAGCTTTCACCGGCTTGATGATGGAGGAGTACGCTGAATCTCCAGGCGGAGAGCGGCTCGTCCAATACTTCGATAAAGCCCGCATGGAGATCAACCACCCCATCGATGAGGTGAGCGTGCCGGATGATCCCTGGTACGTCACCAACGGCCTCTTGGTGGTCGAGATGGTCACTGGCCAGCAGCAGAACGGTGATTCAACCTTCATCGATCGCGAGCCGGCCGCTGTCCAGATTGCTGGCGACTACGGTCAGGACGGCCCGCCGACCTATGCCGATATCCACAATCTCGGTCTGCGCTCCGCCGCGGCAACTCCAGAAGGCACGCTACTGGATACGCTGCTGACCAATGACAATGAGATCGTCCAGAGCAACGAGATGGGTCTCTACAATCAGCGCGCGGGCCATCGTGTCCAGGTGCCGGGCATCGACCACACCGTCGCCTCGGTCTTCTGGGATTTCATGAACCAGACCAGCATGGTCTACGAAGACGGCAATTTTGTGCAGGACCGGCTGTTCCAGGATCCGTTCTACGCCACCGGCTATCCCATCACCGAAGCCTACTGGAGCGTCGTGCCCGTCGATGGCCAGGGTAAGTCCGTCCTCTGGCAGTGCTTCGAGCGCCGCTGTCTCACCTTCACGCCCGGCAA
>CAYNTE010000024.1:0-15594 GCA_964399615.1 uncultured Thermomicrobiales bacterium | reverse complement strand
CGCTTCATCGAGCAGATCCAGCAGACGGTCCTCGATGTCCCGGGCGTCGATAGCGCCATCATCACCGTCAACGGCACACCACTGGCCGATCTCTTCAGCCAGGCGACCGAGATGATGAACATCCAGGTCTTTCTGATCGCGATTGAGGACAATGGACAGTCAGGCCAGCCCGTCGGTTGCGGCGATAGCCTGATCAGCGTCATCCGGCAGGTCCAGGCCTCCGACGACACCGCAACCATCATCGAGCGTGCGCTCAGCAGCCTCTTCGGTATCGAAGACCGTGACTACGGCGAATCCGGCCTGGTCAATGCGCTCTATCAATCCGATCTCACGGTTGATGCTGTGACGGTTGATGGAACCGAGGCGGCTGTCGAGTTGAGCGGAGAGCTGCTCTCTGGTGGTGTCTGCGACGATCCGCGTATCGTCGGCCAGATCCAGGAGACGGTTCTGGCGGTCGATGGCGTCGATAGCGCCGTCATCACCGTCAATGGCACGCCGCTTGAGGATTACTTCGATCTCTCAGGAGAGTAGGAACGCCAGCGGGACTAGATAAACTGGAAGGTGGAAACGACGCCGATTACGCGCGCCGAACCAGCAGCATCGAGCGCCACGGCAAAGCGGAACTGGACAATCGGCTGACCACCATCGCCGCGCAACGTCGCTTCGTAGCAGACCTGGCTCGCCTCAGGTAGGCCCGCACAATTCGTACCTCGCAATGTGATCCGCTCGGCATTCGTGTCGAGCGGATCATGTCCCTCCAGCATCCGCATAATCGCATCAACTTGCGGCCGCACGTTGTCAGTCGCCACACGCATCGCCACGTTCGGCAGTTGACGCTGCAAGAGCGCCGAGGTGAAGATGACCGCCACATTCTCGCGCAGGCGCTCCTCCGCGCTCGGTGGCTCGTTCTGCGACCAGACGCTTGCCTGCAGCGCCGGCACGGCGATCATCGAACCCGCAGCAATAAATCCCAGGATGTACAGCATCGGCCGTATCCAGCGCGGTTGGGCCGGACCCTCATCAAGCTCTTCATCTTCGATTGGAACAGGCGCCCATGCGTTCTCGTCGTCCACCGCTACCGCTCCTGGCGGGTCTCCGCCGTTTCAGTGTTCGCTCTGCTGGCGATCAGGCGCAGCGTCTCCGCAAGGTCGCTCGCCGTCGGGGCACGTTCCGGGTCGACCAGCTTCTGCACCAGCACGCCGCTCATCAGCGCCAGAAAAAACGAACCCACTGCCTGAACTTGCTCGGGATCACGCTCGACATCGATATCGAGAAACAACTCGGCCATTCCCTCGCGTGCCTCCTGCATGCCCGCCGCCAGATGCTGATGCGCCTCCGGCAGGTGCTCAAGCTGCGTCATCACTTCGAGCTGCGTGCGCCAGACTGCGGCGTTCTGGTCTGCCGTCTGCTGCAGTTGCCCCCAGATCGCCTCGAACCGGCCGATCACGTCAGCCTCGTTACTCAGATCAACGTCCAGCGTGCGACGAAATTCCGCGTCCCACTCTTCCGCAATCTCGAGCAACGCCTGGCCGAGCAGCGCCTCCGTCGAACGAAAGTGATAGCCAATCGCCGCCAGGCTCACCCCCGAAGCGGCCGCGATGTCCCTCGCGGTCGTCCGGCTGAAGCCCTTCTCAAGTAAGCATTGTTTTGCCCCGGCCAGCAGGGCCTCACGGTTATTCATGCCATCGATTCTATCGCAGACTGGACAAACGTATGAGACGTTTGTCTAAGACAATTGTACAATCACTGCCGTGATGGTCTATATCCCGCACATCGATCCCGATGTGACAGCAGTCCCGATGGATGGAGAACACCGTTGAACAACCACCGTATATTGATCTCCGGCGCTAGCATCGCCGGCCCAGCCGTGGCCTACTGGCTCCAGCGCTACGGCTACCAGGCCACCATCGTCGAGCGCGCCAGTGGCAACCGGCCCGGCGGGCAAGCCATCGACCTCCGCGGCACAGCCCGCGACGTTGCCGAGCGCATGGGCATCATGAGCCAGATCCGTGCGGCCCATTCCGGTGCCCACGGCATGACCTATGTGAACCACGCCGGCAAACCCGTCGCCAGCATGGCGAGCGACCTGCTGGGGGACTCCGGCGGCGCGATTGCAGAGCTCGAGATCCTGCGCGACGACCTCGTGCGCATCTTGTACGACGCCACCGCTCCGAACGTCGAGTACATCTTCGACGACTCGATCCGCACGATATCCGAGCAAGACAGCGGCCTGCTCGTGACCTTCGCCAGTGGAGACGAGCGGACCTTCGACCTCATCATCGGCGCCGATGGGCTCCACTCCAACGTCCGCAGGCAGATCTGGGGTGACGAGGCTCAGTTCATTCACGATCTCGGCGCCTATGCAGCGATCTGGACCGTGCCCAGCCCGGTGGCGCTAAACGGTTGGGAGTTGATGCACACGATCCCCGGTCGGGGAGGATCGCCAGGCAGGACAGCAGCCCTCTATCCGCTCCGAGATCCCGCGTCAGCCAAGGCGATGTTCCTCTTCGGCGCGCCGCCCGAGCAGCATGACCGCCAGGATCTCGACGCGCAACGGGCCATCGTCGCTCGCGCGTTCACTGGCGACCAGTGGCTCATCCCTCAGCTGCTCGACGCGATGCAGAGTGCTCCGGACTTCTTCTTCGATCGGGTCTGCCAGGTGCAAATGGAGCGCTGGTCGCGTGGTCGGGTCGTCTTGCTGGGCGATGCCGCCTATTGTGGCTCGCCGATGTCTGGCAGCGGCACCAGCATGGCCCTCGTCGGCGCCTACGTGCTGGCCGGCGAGCTAGCAGCCCATCCGGCCGACCACCAGGCCGCCTTCGCCGCCTATGAACAGCAAATGCGCGAGTACGTCGACCGCTGCCACGCCTTCGCAACCCAGGCATCCTCAGCGTTGCTGCCGAAATCCCGGATCCAGATCTGGGTCCGCAACCTCGCGATCCGGGCCTTGCCGCATCTACCGTGGAGAGAGCGTATCGTCGGCGGGATGCAGGAAACGGCCAACCTCGTCAAGCTCAAGGATTACCGGCGATATCAGCAGGAGGACGCCTTGGCACTAGCGCCAGGTGAAGCCAGATAGATCCAGATCAGTCCGCGATGGCTTCCTGGAGTTCGGGATCCGCCGGCGGGTCGTCGGGCATTGAGTCTGGTTGCAGTCGATGCGAGCGACGCAGCCGCAGCGAGGCGAATCCGCAGATCGCCATCAGCAGGATCATCGCGGGCCACATCAGCATGGGGTTCGAGGCGTCTTGCATCCAGCCCGCGGCAAAGGTGGCAATCGCGAACGATGCGCCCCAGGTAACGCTGGTCGACGCGAAGTAGCGGCCGCGCAGATGCACCGGCGAGAGGCGCACTGAGAAGATCGCCGTGATCGGCATAAAGATCAACTCGCCTGCCGTGAAGAAGAGGAAGACCATCACCGCCAGCCAGCTCTGACCGACGGTCCCGGTCATCAACAGGAATGCTCCAGCCCAAAGTGCCGCGGTGAGTGGCAACAGCAGGCCGGGATTTCCGCGATCGACCCGCGCTGCGATAGGCACCTGCAGCAGGATGACCAGCAGCGTGTTCAGGAAGAAGAGCCCGCCGATCATCCCTTCACCGACATCAGCCTCGGCCCGCAAGAATGGCGGCACACTCATCTGCACCTGGGTGAAGCCGAGCACCAGCAAGAAGAGCACCAGCAGCGCATAGACAAACGTCTTGTCCGCCAGCACTTGCCCCCACGAGCCCGCCAGCTCCGGCTCTCCATCTTGGGACTCGTTGATCCGGCGCCGTGGCACCCTCAGGAAGATCAGCAGCGGCGCGATCAGGACGATCAACCCCGCCAGGGTGAACATCACCCGGTAGGCCGTCAGTCCGCCACCAGCCACCACGATCCCGCCGATGAACCCCCCAATGCCGATGCCCATCGAGTTCGCGACGCGCACCATCGACATCGAAGGGATCACCCGCTCCTTGTCGGCCAGTGTCACCGTCACGCTGTCGACGGCCGGCCAGTAGGTCTGGCTGGCGGTGTAATAGATGGTGATGAAGACCAGGAAGAGCACGGCGCTACTGGCCCAGCCAAGCAGGATCGTGCCGATGCCCATCGTCAGAATCGTGCCCATCAGCACTGGCTGGCCACCGTGCCGGTCGATCGTACCCGCCACCGCCAGTCCGCCGAATATGCCGATCAACGAAGCGACAGCGATGCCCGCGCCGACCAGTGGGCCGGGTAGATCAATGATCTGGGTGAAGAAGATCACTAGGAATGGCGAGATCATCCCCCGGCCAATCCAAAAAACCAGGATAGCGATGATCAGCGCCCAGAGATCGCGCGGATAGCCTCGCATCGTCCCGCGCATCTTCGCGATACGACCCTGCTTCTGTCCATTGGCAACCGGCGTATCAACCACCGTCGACCAGCTCTCCGGCCCGCACGGCGGGCGCTTGCTCAGACATTCCCACACCACATTGTGGCGTTTGCGACGTCATTTCACCATCGGAAGAAGGTCGTAGCTGGCATCAGCGTTGCCAGCTACGACCCAGGTGCTCAATTATTCGTACTGTTGCGTTAGTAGTGAACCCAGACGCGCGTGCCGTATGGCGTCCAGTAATAGAGCTGCTCGGCAAGGTGCGTCGGGATGTTCACACAGCCGTGGCTCGCGGCATAGCCGAATCCGCTCCGCCAGTACGCGCCGTGGAGCGCGAAATCCTGGAAGAAGTACATCACAAAGGGCACATCCGGCTGGAAGTACTCAGTGCCGTCCCAACCTGCCCCGCGCATATCCTGGGAGACCAACTTCCAGTAGACGTGGAACATGCCATCGACCGTTGGCGATACAGCGGCGCCAACCACCACCGGCGTCTGGAGGAAGACGTAGTCGCCTTCATAGGCCGTCAGTGTGAACGTCGAGAGGTTGACGTCGATCCACTTCTCACCAACCACCAGACCAGTCGCGATGAAGTAGCCGTCCCAGTAGCTCGTCACGTCTTCCGGCTTCGCCTGCTTGACGCCCAGTTTGCCGCGCGTCAGCGCATCGAGTGTGCCGATTGGTGCGAGCTGTACTTCATCCTCAGGCGTCCAAGTCAGCGCCACATTCTCGAAGAACTGGTAGGTCTTGCCGTTCAGGCTGAATTCTTCAGAGATCGGGCGGCCCGCCCAGGTGCCGTTTTCGTCTGTCTCCCACCAGGTGCGGAAGCCGTTGGCGATCGAGTGTCGGGTGCTCAGGAAGTAGCGCGCGTTCTCGCCCGCGCTGAGTTGCGATTTGAAGGCGTCGATGGTGTCGAAATACCCCATGCGCTCAGCGTACTCACGGCCGAGTGGCGCGGCCTTGATATCCTCCGGCGCTGCATCGGCCAGGGCTTTCCCTTTGAGGGTGAAGCGGATGCTCTCGAACCATTGTGTGTAGCTGTTGTCACCGACCTGTTCGAGCGAGGTGATCGGCCAGCCAATTTCGTCGGGCCCACCCCACTGAGGCCAGGCTTTCAGGAACGCGCCCTCGACGATCTGGCCTGTCTGGTCCACATAGACACGCGGCTGAATCGACTCCGCGGTCTGGGCGCTCGCTGGCTGGGCAGAGAAGATCCCCGCTCCAAGCGAAAGCGTAATGATGCATGCCAGAACCCCAAAACCCGCGCGCATCAGTGGCCGGCGCGCGCCTTGTCGTCCCATCACGTTGAAGAGAACCTCTCACCCCATGTGTCGAGTTGACAAACCGGGCGCTGGCGGTAGCGCCCGCAAGGATTGTACCAGTCCGCTGGAGTTATGTGTACGTACACTCGCTCACGCCAGTCCGGCAAGCCATTTCGTCGCCGCCAAGACCTCCGGAGCGGTTAGTTGATGGCCTCCGGGCTGCCAGGCAATCGTCACTTCGGCCCCAGCATCACTCAGAAGGCTGTAGAGCTCGTCCACTTGCCCGGCTGGCACGATCGGGTCCTGTTCCCCAGCACCGATGAAGATGGGCTTGCCCGCCAGATCCGGCGTCTTCTTAGGTGTAAGCGGCAGCATCGGGTGGAAGAGTGCCGCGGCCGCCAGCGCTTCTGGACGCAGAAGCAGCAACGCAGCCGCGATGTTCGCTCCATTGGAGTAACCCGCCGCGACGACGTTATCCCGCTCAAATCCGTACTCTCTGGCAGCTGCATCGATGAACTCACCTAGCTGACCCGCACGCTCGATAAGATCTTCGATGTCCAGCACGCCCGGTGAGTGTCGCCTGAAGAAGCGCGGCATACCGCCTTCCGAGACCGTTCCGCGAGGGCTCAACAACCCCGACCCTGGCGAGAGGATGTGGCCGAGCTCAATCAGATCATCCTCGTTGCCACCAGTGCCGTGCAGGAGCAGGATCGTCGGCTTACCGGCCTCAACTGGCTTGATATAGCGATGAATATAGCCATGTAGCTCCATATAGATCCTCCCGGCCGCTTATTCGATCGGCGTCAATCCCGCCTCGATCTGCGCCCGGCGCGGCTCCAGGAATGGCGGCAGCGCCAGCGACTCACCAAGATGCTCGACGTCCTCGTCAGTGGCAAACCCCGGACCGTCGGTCGCCAGCTCGAAAAGCACGCCGCCCGGCTCACGGAAGTAGACCGACTTGAAATAGAAGCGATCGATCACTGGTGTCGGATGCAGCCCGATCTCTGTCAGGTGTGCCTGCCACTCCTCGTGCTGCTCATAGGTCGGCACTCTGAACGCCACGTGGTGGACGCCGCCGTGCCCCAGCATTGCGCGGGGAAGGTCCGGCGCGACCTCGACCAGCACGGTGCCGCCCGCGCCGCCCGCACCCGTCTCGAACCGAACGAGCATGCGGTCGCCGTTCTCCCACTGATCCGTCTGGCGGAAGTTCAGTGCCTGCGTCAGCACCATCGCCGTTGGCTCCAGCTGATGCACCGTCAGCGTGAATGCTCCCAACCCCCGGATGCCATACTCGGCCGGGACCGGGCTCTTGTCCCAGGGCGTGCCGGGGTCCACTGCCGGTTGAGCGCTATCGTCGATGAGCGCCAGCCGCTGCTTCTCAGGATCGCTGAAGGTCAGGCGTTTGAATCCGCCAACCTCCTCGATCTCGCCATGTTCGACACCCAGCTCATCAAAACGCTGCAGCCACCAGCGCAGTGCGTCTTCGCCGTGAACGCGAAGGCCGATCTCCGACGCCTCGCGCGATCCCGGCCGGTGCGGCGCGGTCATCGACCAGTCGAAGAAGGTCACCTCGGTGCCGGCATTGCCGATCTCATCACCGTAGAAGAGGTGATAGGCCGAGACATCATCCTGGTTGACAGTCTTCTTGACCAGCCGCAGACCGAGCGTCTGCGTGTAGAAGTCAACATTTGCACTGGCGCGGGCTGTGACAGCCGTAACGTGATGGAGCCCACCAAGCTCAAGATTCATAGGACCTCCTGGATCGATGCTTGAATTCAGTCTCACGCCCTGATTGTAGGCGCTGGAGAGGCACAGCGTCTTTCACCGGCGCTCACGAATCGTTATCCTTTGCAGGTTCACGCGAAGGGCGTAGGGAAGGGAAGAACATGGCGGGGTTGCGGATAATGAAGTTCGGTGGCACATCGGTCGGCAATGCCACGGCGATTGACAACACCGTCCGCCTCCTGGCGACTCACCAGGAAGAGGGGCCAGTGGTCGCGGTGGTCTCGGCCATGAGTGGCGTCACCAACTTGTTGCTGAGTCTTGGCGACGCGGCAGTGGCGGGCGATTCTGAGACGGTCGAGACGGCCAGAGCCATGCTCCTGGCTCCGCACCGCAGCGCACTCCAGAAACTGCTACCGAGCGGCGCTCGACGGCGTCAGATCAGCGCCGAGATCGGCACCCTGGTCGATGAAGCCGCCCGCCTGCTCTATAGCATCTACATCTTGCGTGAGTTGTCGCCCCGCGCGCGTGACCGGCTCGTTTCGTTTGGGGAGCGCATGAGCAGCATTCTGGTCTCCGCCCGCCTCGCCGAGATCGGGACACCATCACAGCCCGTCGCAGCCGATCAGGTGATCGTCACCGACAGCGTCTTTGGCTCGGCGGCGCCGCTCTACGAACCATCTCGACATAACGCAGCAAAGGTCCTGCAACCGCTCATCGACGACGGAGTGCTGCCCGTGGTGACTGGCTTCTTTGGCGCCGACGAGCTTGGGTTGACGACCACACTGGGGCGCGGTGGATCCGATTTCTCCGCCGCGATCCTGGGCAATATCCTTGATGCCGAAGCCGTCTGGATCTGGACCGACGTCTCTGGTGTGCTAACTGCCGATCCGCGCATGGTGCCAGAGGCGAGAACGCTGGACGATCTCTCCTATGCCGAAGCGACCGAGCTGGCCTATTTCGGAGCAAAGGTCATTCATCCAAAAACGATGTTCCCGGCAGCCGAGCGTGGCATTCCAGTCTGGATCAAGAACACCTTCCGGCCCGAAGACGCTGGCACACGGATCGGAGAATCGAGCAACAACGGCACCGTCGTCAAGGCGATCGCCGCCGTCACCGGGCTCGCGATCGTCACCATCGAGGGCCGCGGGCAGATCGGTGTCTCACGCATCACCGCGCGCGTCTTCGCCGCCGTGGGAGCCACCGACGCGAACGTGTACATGATCTCCCAGGCATCGTCGCAGCACTCCGTCTCGTTCGTCATCCGCAACGAAGACGTGCCACCAGTGCGAGCTGCGCTAGACCGTGAGTTTGAGGATGATATCCGCCGGCAACGGGTACTGTCGGTCGAAATCGATCTTGATCTGGCAATTATCGCCGTCGTCGGGGCCGGGATGCGCGGCACCCCAGGGGTCGCGGGCAAGGTCTTTGGCACGATGGGGGCCGAGCAGATCAACGTCGTCGCCGTGGCGCAGGGCTCTAGCGAGCTGAATATCTCATTCGCCATCCCCGGGGTCGACGCTGCCCGAGCCGTCAGCGCCCTCCACCGAGTCTTCGTCCCGGCGTAGGCGTCTCAGCTTCGGTGCCCGGCGGCTGCCACGTCGCTTGCGGGGCTGGCTGTGGCGACCCGGTAGCAATTTACTGCCGGGGGTGCGCTGCTCATCGTCGGTAGGCTCGTCGCCGGATTCTGCGTCGGCCTCTTCGTCAGGTGGTGTGTCCGTGCGGTCCACCATGGTGGAGTCTTCCTCGTCCTCGGCAGGTGCTGGCGCTTCCGGCTCATCGTCCTCGACTGCCGGCGTTGGTTGCCACTCTGCCTCGTCCGGGTCGGCAACACGGGCAGGTTCGAAGGACTCTTCCGCGATGCAAGGGATCTCTTCGGTGCGGCCAGTGGGGTCAAGGATCTCGGTCTCGATGGTCTCCTGCTCCGGCTCGTCTACCAGCGGTTCCTCGCTCTCGGCGAGCAGGTCAGCCGTCATAGGGCCGATAAGCTCTTCCTCAGCGCCGTCCTCCAGGTCATCGATGATGACCGTGGGCTGCTCGTCGGATGTGGTCTCTGTCTCGTGCTCGGTTTCAGCGGTGCTGATCACTGGTGCAGGTCGACCGCGCCGCAGGAAAAGCAAGAGCCAGAAGCCGCTGACCACGATGGCCGTCGGAATGATGATGAATACCACCAGGAACAGGATGTCGTCGCTATCCACGTTCTACCCCCGCGCTGCGATAGTATGATCGCTGTCAGCATCAGCAGTATCGATCCATGCGTGCAGATCTGCGTCGATCCGAACACGCACCGGTAATGATAACGAGATCGGCGACGGGGTTGTGGGGGAAATCGTTGATGAGGTGTGGTGGATGAGCTTGATCGAATGGGCCCAAGCGGCCTGGGCCGGGCCGAAGTGGCGCTGGTGGTCGCTCGCTGGAGGGCTAGGCATAACGGCCGTCAGTCTGCTGATTTGGCTGATTCTTGAGCCGCTTATAGGGCAATCCGGCAAAGCCGTAGCGACGCTGATTCTCTTTGTAGCAGTGTTGATTCTGAGCCTGATTGGCTCGGGCATGATCGAGGGAGTCAGCCAGAGAGTCAGTGGTGATGAGGTCATTCCCGACCGGCGACCAGGACGCAGACTCTCGCGTCGTGAGCAAGAGCGCGAGCGCCGCCAGCGAGAAGAGGAAAGCGACGAGGCGCGCGCGGCCAGGGAGCAGCGTATTGCCGAGGCACATGCGCGACGCGACCGGCGCACGGTTGGTGCAGCGCTGGCGCTCGTGCCGGTGATCGCGGCATTCCTCTACATGCTCTTCACGTTGTGAGCGGTATCCTCTGGATCGCGCTCCTGATCGCGGTGGCGATTGCGCTGAGCCAGATCGTCGAGCGCATCCTCCGCCGGGCGGGAATCCAGCCCGACGAAGGCACGCGGGACGGCGGCTTCCGCGACGTGATTGCGAAAGTCCGCGACTGGCTCGCTAGCCGTCAACCTCCACAAAATTCGTAGGCGATTGCGGTGAGCGAGCGCGCGTACAGCTCCAATCGCTCGATATCGGCCCACTCTTCGTGTGCGTGCGCGCCATCGCCCGATGGTCCGTAGATGACCGTCGGCACACCGACGGCACCGAGCAACGCCGAGTCCATCCAGCCAGCTTCACCGACAACGATGGGGTCGTCACCGGTAATGCGCTTGTGGACGGTCATGGCGACCTTGACGATCGGGGAATCGAGATCGATCTCGTAGGCATCGCGAGAAAGGTCGACGGTCAGATCGGCCTTGAACTGGTCATCTTCGGCGCTCAGGTGCTCGATGATCGCTTTGAGCTCTTGCTCGGGGGCATCGGTCGGTTCGCCCGGAATGGTGCGGCGCTCCAGGCGCAGCTGGCAGCGGGCGGGGTAGGTCGAGAGGCCGGATCCACCCTCGATCAGCGAAGCGTGCAGCGAAGGGGCACCGGTGTACTGGTGCGGATCGCGTTGCGGCAAGTCACGGCTCAATAGATCTACTTGATGCAAGATACGGCCCATATGGGTGATTGCGTCGACGCCGCGACCGTAGTCGGAGCCGTGCGCGGCGATGCCGTGGGTGGTGACGGTCAACCAGGAGAAGCCTTTATGCGCGACGGAGACTTCCAGCTCAGTTGGCTCGGTGACGATCGCGGCATCGGGTGACCAGCGCTCGATCTGGGCGCAGATGGCCGAGGTGCCAATGCTGGCGTACTCCTCATCGGCGACGAAGGTCGCGACGATCTTGCCGGGAAAGTTCGGATCGGTGGCGACGGTCTCCAGCAAGTGGATCATGGCAGCGAGACTAGCTTTCATGTCAAACGCACCGCGGCCGTAGACCCGGCCATTCTCGATCTTGCCGGAGAACGGATCGTCCATGCCTTCGACATCAACGGTGTCGAGGTGGCCGTTGAGCATGAGTGTCTTACCGGTACCCGACCCAGCGGTTGCGATGAGGTTTGGGCGACCCGGTGCAGCCTGCTGAATCTCAACCTCAATGCCTGGTGTCTGGCGCAACCTTGCGGCGATCTGCTCGGCGATCTGCTGTTCGCCGGGAGCATCTGCGACGAGGTCGGGATTGATCGACGGGGTCTGGATCAGGGATGCCAGCGTCTCCGCTAGCGCCTGTGCGGTGGGTAGGGACATGAAATGTCTTGGCCTTTCGCTATTACGACGCTGTTGGTCTAGCTCGCCAGATGGCGATGGCACCGGCTGATACGAGAAGCCCGCCCGCCAGGCCGACCCAGATCTCCAACCAACTGCGCCCGTCGTCTTCCTCGGCGGGCTCCGGCGACGTATCATAGCGAGATTCGACGACATCGACGATTTGATCCCCTGCGACCGGAGTGGCGTTATCAAGCTGAGCGCGCAGCGTCGAGGATTCCTCAGCAGCGGTTTCTGTGGGGCTGGGCGTCGGCTCGCTGGTCGGGCTCGGGCTGAGCGTTGCGGTTGGCGTGGGCGGTCGTGGGGTGGGTGTCGGAGGTGTCGGCGTCAGCTTACGGTTCGTGTCTGTGTTCGACTGATCGAGCGAAGCGACGACGGGCGATGGCGACGGCGTGGGGGGTGACGTCGGCGTAGCCGTTGGGAGCGGTGTGGGCGTAGGTGTCGCTGTCGGCGGTGGTGTCGGTGTTGCTGTCGGTACCGGCGTGGGGGTTGGTGGCACCGGAGTCGCAGTCGGTGGAGGAGGCGGCGGCGTCGCGGTCGCATCCGGTGCTATCTGAATAGTGAAGGCCGTGCCTGTTGCCCCGTCCTGAAGTCCGTTGGGGAAGGCAGGTCCCGAGCAGGTTGCCAGAGCGGTATTGGATGAGAAGGTGTAGCTATCTAGCGCTCTGACGCTGTTAGGGATCTCGACGGCAATTTGACCGGTGACCGACTGGGAGCGCTGACCTTCATCGGGATCGAGTTGCCAGGATTGCTGGCGGGGTGCATAGCTAGCATCCGGTCCGCTGGGGAGATCGATGTTGATGGTGAGATCGGCCTGCTGGACATAACTGGTCATCAGTGTTGCGGCGTAGGTGATGATGACCATCTCGCCCGGTGAAGCGTTGATGATGGATGGAGCATGAATTTCGAACTGGACGTCGCAAATCATGCTCGATTGTGCCTTGGCGGGCGCAGGGATGAGCGCAAGCGCCAGGAGCACCGCAGCAATCAGGGCTCCGATCGCTCTGATTGTGCGGAGGGCGCTCAGCTGGATTGGCGCGCGCCTGCCCATCAGCCACCTCTTTACTGGCTTCTACACCTTGCCGCTATTTTAGCTGAGCCAGCGGTCAATTAGTCTGTCGTCGCGGTTTCGATGATCTCCAGCCGTCCAGCGTCAGCGTCCATGCGTGCCTGTGCGCCCAGCGGAAGGGTGGCGATGCGCTTGCCATGTCCGAGCGGCAGACCCACCATGACGGGTACACCCAGCGGGCTGAGCTGTTGACGGAAGACCTCTTCGATGTCGAAGGTGCCGTAGGGATATGCCTGCCGGTAGGGCCAGGGGCCGCAGTGAGCGTGCTCACCAACGACGACACCAGCGACGTTGTCGAACTTACCGGCCAGCTTGAGATGCTGGAGGTAGCGATCGAGGCTGTGTGGCTGCTCGCCGACATCCTCGAAGAAGACGATGCAGCCATCCCAATCCTGCTCCCAAGGTGTTCCGATCGAGGCGTTGATCAAACTGAGACAACCGCCACGCAGCGTTCCTTCGGCGGTGCCGCTGGTGATCGTCCAGTGGAAAGGATCGTCGGGATCCGGCTCGATGACGCCGATGGGATCGGAACCGGTGACGGCAGCCATGAATCCACGCTCGTCGTAGCCATCCGCTGGGTCGTCGAGCAGCGAGACGGCGACTGGTCCATAGAAGGTGAGGAGATCAGCTTCCTTGGCGATTGCCAGGTGCAGCGCGGTGATATCGGAGAATCCGACCAGTGGCTTGGGGTTGTTGCGGATGACATCGAAATCGATGTGTGGAACGGTGCGCCAGCCACCGGTGCCGCCGCGCATGGCTATCACGAGATCGATGTCAGGATCGGCAAAGGCCGCGGTGACGTCGGCGGCACGCGTCTCATCTTGACCAGCCAGATAGGCCCAGCTTTCACGGGCATGCGGCATGATCTTGAGTTTGAACCCACGTTGTTCGCACCACCGCTCAAATCGCAGATAGGTGGATTGGTGTGGCGTCTGGCTTGATGGCGAAATCAGCCCGATAGTGCCGCCTGGTTGCAACCGCTTCGGCTTGATCATCTCATGTGCCTCTTTCATTCGGTTCCGAATCTACCGCTGCATCTTAGCGAAGGCGGGCGGGTATGGGGCATGGGCGGCGGGAAGGTTTTGGGAAGCAGGCGATGTCAGGCTAGGAGTCAGTTTCAAGACGTCTGATTCCACCAACGGTCTGCTGGGCCGACTACCACGGTGGAGCGTCGGAATCACCGTCTTCTCGCGCCTATGCACCCGAAGGAGGAGTTGTTATGCGACGGATATCCGTAGCGATGCTGGTGGTAGTTGCGCTCGGCACGCTCATGACTGGAGCTGTCGCTTCGGCTGAGCCGCTATCGCCGGCCGAGAGCCTCGATCTCGCGCGCCAGGTCACCTTCCCGTACCGGGATATAGCTGTGGCCGAGGCGGACGGTTACGCCAACGCCCATCTGTGCTTCGACAGCGATTCCGGCGGTATGGGCGACCACTGGGTAAACCCCGCCTATGTCGACGACAAGATCGAAGTCGCCAAGCCGGAGGCGCTGGTCTATGCAGATACTGCCTATGGCCGGCACCTGGTTGCGGTCGAGTACTTCACACCCGCTGGCGACAACTATGAACTGGCGCCGCCAGACCCGATCTTCGATCAGACGTTCATCCTCAACGAAGATCTGCACCTGTGGACGCTGCACGTCTGGCTGTGGTGGGCCAACCCGAACGGCATCTACGCGCCATACAACCCGCTGATTCTGGACTGTCCAGCGACCTAATTCGCGGCAAAATCAGGTTCCTCACGTCCACGACCCGAGCCGGATCTCTTGGAGAGATCCGGTTCTGCTATCTCTGGGGTTTGCGTGCTAGGCTGGATCTGCCAACAATGAATCCGGACTAACGCACCAGGAGAAGGAGCCAGGTATGTGTCACGATGGCGTGGGACACCACCAACTGCAGGATGTTGTGGGCATTGAGGAGCGCGATTTCACGGTTGATACGTCCGGTGTCGCGATGCCGGTCTTCGAGGCCCGGCCGGAAGGTCAGGCCGCTGGCAATGTGATCATCATTCACGATATTTACGGGCCAAACACCTTCTATCACGATCTGGCGCGGCGGCTGGCGAAGGCGGGCTTTTGTGCCTGGCTGCCGGATCTTTTCGTGCGGGTCGGTCCGCTGCCGGAGTATTCATCGCAGGCGGCCAGGGCGCGCGGGCAGAAGCTACCGTACCCCCAGGCAATGCGCGATCTGGCCCGGCTGGTGGATGAGCTGGGTGAGGATGCATCGACAGGGATCGTTGGGTTCTGCATGGGCGGCACGCTGACGATGTTGCTGGCCGCGCACGAGCCGCGCTTGAAGGCGGGCGTGATTTATTACGGATTCCCGGCGAACCCAAACCCGAGCGAGAACCGGCCAGCACAGCCATTCGACGAGGCTGAATATGTCGGGATGCCGTTGCTGGGGTTCTGGGGCGATAAGGACGCGGGCGTCGGAATGGAGAACGTCGAACGCTATCGAGCGCTGCTGGAGGAGCACGACAAGGATTTCGAGTTCCACATCTACCCCGGCTGCGGCCATGGATTCCTGACATTCGATCCCGATGACGCCTGCTATGACGCCAGTCAGGAGAGCTGGGAGCGGGCGTTGGTGTTCTTCGGTGAGCGGCTTTAGAGGAGTCGGGGATCGGGGAGGGAACGGGAGTCGGTGGTCGGTGGTCGAGAGTCGGTGAAGGCGGACATCTCTGGCAGAGCATCGCAGCACTAGAGTGTCATTCCGAAGGTTGTCTAGGGATTTCTCCGGGGGTCTGACACCGCCTGCCATCACCCGTACTCAGACGACCACCCCCGTTGTCATCCAGAGCGGAGCACAGCGGAGTCGAAGGATCTCTCAGGGAAATTGGCAATCAGAACCAACGTCCCTCCATGCCGACGATCTCCTGAGAGATCCTTCGACAGGCTCAGGATGACAGAGTGGCGGGGTCGTGTGAATTGGGACGATGAGCATGGCCGACGATCTCCTGAGAGATCCTTCGACAAGCTCAGGATGACAAACGGGCGGGGTCGTGTGAATTGGGATTATCGCAAGCGGTGTCAGGTCGCCGGAGAGG
>CAYNTE010000023.1:14043-26943 GCA_964399615.1 uncultured Thermomicrobiales bacterium | reverse complement strand
ACCGTCATTGGGGCGGATTTCGCCGGAGAGCAGAGTGGAGCGGTCGTTTCACCAGGTACCGCTACGCGGATCATGACCGGTGCACCCGTGCCCAAAGGTGCTGATGCAGTGGTGCAAGTCGAGCACACTGAGGTTGATGGCGACCAATTGACGATTCACGAGACCGCCCCACAAGCAGGGCAGAACATCCGGCCGGTTGGCTCAGACATGCGAGAGGGCGACGAGCTGATCAGCGCCGGAACTACGATTGGCCCAGCCGAGATCGGGATTCTGGCGAGCGTCGGGATGACGTCGGTTCAAGTGGGTCGCCGGCCGCGGGTCGTTGTCTATTCCACGGGCGATGAGCTCGTCTCACCTGATCAGGAGCCTGGACCCGGGCAGATTCGTGATTCGAACCGATTCTCGCTTGCGCTGGCTGCCCGACAGGCCGGGGCGGACGTCATCGCCGTCGAGCACGTGCCGGATGATATGGATGCACTCCGCGCAGCATTCCAGCGTGCGTTAGACGAGGCCGACGTGGTGATCACGAGCGGTGGCGTCTCGATGGGTGATCGCGATTTGGTGAAGGCGCTGCTGGGAGACATCGCGGAAGTGCACTTTCGGCGAGTCTTCATGAAGCCAGGCAAGCCGTTGAACTTCGCGACGGCGGGCGAGAAACTGGTCTTTGGCCTGCCTGGCAATCCGGTCTCGTGCCTGGTCTCGTTTCACACCTTTGTTCGCCCAGCGCTCGGCCTGATGCAGAGTGGCAAGGACGCCGTGGACTCACGAGTGATGGTACGTGCGCTGAACGATATTCAACCTTCAGATCGGTTGGAGCTGCAGCGAGCGGTGGTTGCGGTCGACGAGTCGGGGGCATTGACCGGGGCGACGACGGGATCTCAGTCCTCAGCGCGATTAATGTCGTTTGTCGGGGCCAATGCGTTCCTTGTCATCGAGCCGGGTGAGGAGAGTATTCCGGCTGGGTCGATGGTGCCAGCGATCTTGTTTGGGCCGTTGACCGAGAATCCCTAGGGCCATTGACGAACAATCCCCATTCGGGCTAAGAATCTTCGGATGAATGATCGATTAAGGCGTGTCCAAAATGGTGGAGGAATACATGGCAGTTCGTCGAGCCGTTGATATCGACGATCTCTACGAGATCAAGGCGTTGAACGACGCCAGGTCGTCACCCGACGGGACCAAGGTCGCCTATGTCGTGACCCAAATGGACCGGGACGAGAATGGCTACAAGGCCGCAATCTGGATCTATGATCTTGAGCAAGGCACGGCAAAGAGGCTGACGAGCGGCAAGCATCGCGATGGCAAACCAACCTGGTCGCCCGACAGCAGGACACTCTACTTCACATCCGACCGAAAGTCTGGAGATGAGAAGGGCGGGCAGATCTGGAAGATCTCGCTTGATGGCGGTGAGCCTATCAAGTTGAGCAGCCTGGCTGAGAGCATCGAAGAATATGCCGTCTCGCCGGACGGTCGCCAAATTGCCTGCGTGTCGCGGGTGCGAGAATGCGACCCAAACCCTGGCAGTGATGTGCGGGTGATTCGCACACCGCGGTATCGCTTTGACGGCGAGGGGTATCTGGATGACAAGTACCGCCAGTTGTTTGTCATCGATGTCGCAAGCGGCGACGCTCGCCAGCTTACAGAGGGTCCATTTGACCGGCGCAATCCTGCCTGGTCACCGAACGGATACGAGCTTGCCTACACCACTGATCTCAGCGAGCGGTGGGAATATACCTCGAATCGGGACGTCTACGTCATCCGCGTCTCGAGTGGTGCGAACCGGCGTCTTACGGACGGAGCTGGGCAGTGGGCACAGCCTGCGTGGTCTCCCGACGGATCGCAAATAGCGTTCTACGGTACGAAGAACCTGAAATCGGGCTTCGCTCGAACCGAGATCTTTGTCGCGACGTCCCGCGGCGAGAATCTGCGCTCTATTACGGCTGAATATGACCGGTCGTTCGGGAGTGGCGCCGGGGCGGACATCATCGCACTGCCAGGACGACCACCGATCTGGTCAGACGATAGCGCACAGATTTACTCCACCTACGGTGACCGGGGTTCGGTTCGCGTCGCAACGGTTGAGGTCGAAAGTGGTGAGGTCACGACACTGACCGACGAGGGCCAGGGGGTTGGTGCGCTGAATGTGCTGCCGAATGGAGACATCGTCTGCCTGGTGGGCAGTGTCACCAACCCGAGCGACCTGTATCGATTGAGTGACGGCACGCTGGAGCGATTGACTGATGTCAATGTGGACTGGCATGAGCAGGTTGCTCCCCAGGAGGCTGAGCCGGTCACTGCTAAATCAGTGGGAGGCCGGGAGATCCACGGCTGGTTGATCAAGCCACCTGGCTTCGACGCCAGCAAGAAGTACCCGTTGCTGCTGGAGATCCACGGCGGCCCGTTCGGGATGTACTCCGAGATGATGATGCATGAGTTCCAGGTGCTGGCAGGCCGTGGCTATCTCGTGCTCTATACCAACCCTGTCGGTTCGACCGGCTACGGAGATGCACACGCTGAGGCACTCGGGACCACCTGGGGCGAAGCAGATATGCCCGACTTGATGGCTGCGCTGGATGAGGTCATCTCGCGCGGTTACGTTGATGAAGCCCGGTTGGGTGTGCTCGGTGGGTCGTATGGTGGATTCATGACGAATTGGGTCATCGGCCACACCGACAGATTCTCGGCGGCGGTGACGCAGCGGACGCTTTCAGACCTGATGTCTGCCTGGGGAACTGACGACATCTTCTTCTCGGATGAGAATACGACGCTCGGCGGAACTCCGTGGGAGCAGCCTGAGCATTATGAGAAGTACTCGCCGATCACCTACGTAAAGAACATGGTCACGCCGCTGCTGATCGTGCAATCCGAGGAAGACTACCGCTGCACGATGGGTCAGGCGGAGCAGCTCTTCATCTCGCTCAAGCGGCTCGGCAGAACGACAGAGTTTGTGCGCTTCCCGAATGAGAGCCACGGGCTATCGCGTGGTGGGCAGCCGAAACACAGGGCTGAGCGACTGCAGCACTTCGTGCGCTGGTTCGACACCTACCTGTAGGTTGATCTAGTCGCGGTCAGCCGCGATCTCCCAAGCAAGAGCGACCATGAAACGGCAGACGTTGATGATTGATTCGACGTCTGCCGATTCGTTGATGTTGTGCGCTCCGGATTTCGACGGATCCGAATCTGGATGGGCCGGTAGGAATCCATAGGCGATATTGCCGAACGGGCGCACGAAGGACGAATCGGTGAAGCCGACGGTCAATCCTGGCACGAACTCGAGATCGTCGCGACCGATGGCTCGCTTGATCGTCGTGCGAGTGGCGGCCATGACGTGATCGGCATACTCATGATCGTAGGGTGAGGCGCTTGGCGGGGAAGTCTCGAAGACCTCCACGGTAACTCCGCTGATGCCCTCGCAGATCTTCTCGACTTCTCGCTGGACATAGGCATTATCCTGGTGGGCGAGCGTGCGGCAGTCGCACGTGATCGTGCAGCGCTCGGCCACGCTGTTGGACTTCACCCCGCCGTTGATCATCGAGGCGACTAGTGTCATGCGGCTTGCAGCTCGCAAGAATGAACCCAAGCTCTCACGGTTGTCCGACAAGCTGGCGATGATGTCGTCGATATTCTCATTGGTGACTTCGCTTGATATGCCCGCTAGCGTATCCAGATGCCGGAACAGCTCATGATCAACCGAGACTTCGGGCTGATATTGCTGGATCCGATCTAGAATTTCGGCAGCTTTATAGATCGCGTTGTCCGCCTTCCATGGCTGGGAAGCGTGATAGCCGCGACCCTTGATGTGGATGCGAACTTCGAGTCGACCTTTTTCTCCCGTGCTGATCGGGTAGATCAAGCGGCCGTCGTCGTGGATCGGTGCGCCGCCGCCCTCGTTGATGGCGAAGTCGGCGGTGATGGTCTCGGGTTTGTGCTGCGCGAGCCAGCCGAAGCCATAGGCTCCGCCGGACTCTTCATCGCTGCAGACTGCGAGTTTGATGGTGCCTTTGAGTGGCACGCCGGCACGCTTCAGCAGGATCAGCGCCATCGTCTCCGCGGCGACGGTGCCCTTCATATCAGCGGCTCCTCGCCCCCAGAGCCTGCCATCGTGAATCTCGCCGCCGAATGGGGGATACGTCCACTGAGATTCATCTTCAACTGGCACGACGTCGATGTGGGACATGTAGAGGAGCGACGGGTTCTCGCTCTCGCCTTCGAGTTGCGCGGTGATATTGCCTCGGTTGGCTTGTGAGAGGTGAATAGTCGAATCGATACCATCGGCTGCGAGCTTGTCACGCAGCAGCTCGGCGGCCGGAAGCTCATCCCCAGTTGGCTGATCGCCCTCGAGGATGTAGTGGACGATTGGTGCCGGATACTCTTCACCGGGGCCGGGTTTGCCAGTTGGAGGCCATGGCGGTTCGTTGTTGTGACCGGTGTTGACGGATGGAATGCGGACCAGATCTTGCGCTAATTCGATGATCTCGTCGCGAGAAGCCTCAACCAGATCGAAGAGTTCATCCAGGGTGACCATACGCCGCTTTACCCCCTCAGTCGCAAACGCCGAGCAAACAATAATGCCAGTGCGGCCACGTTAGCATGAAACGTGGCGCACTGGCATGAGCATCGAGAATTAGCTCAGGGCGGATCCGAAGCGGGCTGGGTCGAAAGCGTCAATGTTGATGCTTGGGTTTCCGCTGGTCATGAGGTCTGCAATGGCGATGCCAGTGACGGGCGCAAGCGTGACACCGAGCATCGCGTGGCCGGTGGCCGTGTACAGGTTTTCGCTGCGCGGGATCTGGCCGATGATCGGGAGTCCGTCAGGCGTCAACGGCCGCATACCGACCCAGGCGCGCTTGTGATTGCTGCGCAGCGGCTCGGCTACGAGCTCGTTGGCTTGCTTCCAGATGGCCTCGACACGGATGGGACGCATCTTGAGATTGACTCCAGAGAGCTCCATCGTGCCGGCCACGCGGAAGCCTGCATCGAACGGCGTGAAGGCTGTCCGGCCCTCGGTGTAGTACATGGAGTGCTTGAAGCGTGGCTCATCCTCGTCGACCGTCACACTGTAGCCTTTGCCAGCCTCGACGGGCATGGAGAAGCCGAAACGCTTGGCCATCTTTCCGGACCATGCGCCAGCGGCCAGCAGGAACTTGTCGCCTTCAATCGGGCCATCCGGCGTATCGATAGCGGTGATCATGCTGCCCTTGCGGCGAATGCCGGTGACTTGCACACCACTCATGATCTCGACGTTGTGTTCCAAGAGGGATTCAACCAGGCCATCAGTCAATGTATCTGGCCGGACGTGTCGCTCTTCCTTGATGTGGAAGCCGCCAGCGAGATCGCTGCGCAAGGCAGGTTCCAGGTCATGGACTTCTTTGCCATCGAGAATTGGTGGCAGGGTGTAGCCGATCTGCTCAAGCGGCCTCATTGATTCATAGTGGTGATGAAGCTCATCTTTGTCCACACTGATGAAGAGCAAGCCCGTCTGGTGCATCTCAAATTTGACACCTTCGGATTTGAGCTGATCAAAGCCTTCAAACGTTCGCTCATTGAAGTGGGCCAGCGCGTTCCAGCCGTGCTTGTACGGCTCCTCGCGGCAATTGCGCCAGAACATCCAGAGGAACTTGATGAAGTCGGGATCGACGCGAGGGGCGATATAGAGTGGACTATCGCGCTTCAGCATCCACTTGATAGAGGTAGCGACCAGACCAGGTTCTGGAACAGGAGCTGAAAGACTGGGTGTGATCCAGCCAGCATTGCCATACGAGCTTCCCGAACCGGGTGTGGACTTGTCGACGATTACAACGTCTTCACCACGTTTCCGCAGTTCGTGTGCAGCGGTAAGACCGATGACTCCTGCACCGATCACGATGGTTTTGGCCATGATAGCCGCGTCACCTCCTGGTCGATTCAATGAACCCGCTCGCTCAAATAGCAAGCGGGAGTACCAACATCTCTATCATACAGGATGAGATGACTGAATTGAAATATGCAAATGTGATTATATCAATGTTGTCATTTGCTCAAGTAGCGCGGTTCCGGCCTATCTCCTGCTGATATTCGGCCTCACTGCCGATCCAGGCATCGCCGTCTTTGTAGAATTCCTTCTTCCAAATCGGCACGATTTCCTTGATCCGCGCGATGGCATAGGCAGTTGCTTCGAAGGCGCTCGCCCGGTGCGTCGAGGAGACGGCGATCACGACACTCGTCTCGCCGATCTTCAAGAGTCCCGTGCGGTGCTCGATCGCGACGCCATGCAGCGGCCAGCGCTCGTGCATCTCATCAATAACGTGCTGGAGCTGGCGCTCAGCTGCCGATTGGTAGGCCTCATAGTGCAGCTGGGTGACCGTCTTGCCGCGGGCGTTGTCTCGCACGACACCCGCGAAGGTGACGACTGCTCCCGCGGCTGGATGTTGCACCTGGGCGGCGATAGTCGCGGGATCGAGTTCCTCGGCATGCACTCGTACGTGATTACCGCCACTCACCGGAGGGATGAAGGCGATCTCGTCACCGTCCTGCAACACAAGATCGGGGGCTGCATACTCCTGGTTGACCATTGGCATGGAGCGGTGAAGGAGCGGGGAGATCTCGCCGATGGTGCCGGCGATATGCTCTCTGAGTTCATCAAGCGTAGAGCCACTGGGGATCTCCAGCACTTCCTCTTCGATCCCGAGCCGCTCGCGCATCATGGCGAAATACTTGATGGTGACCTGGATCACGCGTCGGACCTCCACTGGGGTAGTTCAAGGCACAAGGTGCCCCCGGCAGGACTCGAACCTGCGACATGCAGCTTAGAAGGCTGCCGTTCTATCCACTGAACTACGGGGGCGACCACAGATATAAGTATATCCACTCAGATTCCGAGCGGCAGTGCCGTCATCCTCGAAGCCGTTTTGCACGCTCGCGGACATGCGCTGCATAGTCACTGAGCGTTTGTGAGAGCTGCTCTCCCGCGCCCGAGACAGAGATCATTGTTACTTTGCCTTTGCCGACATTGGCCTGAAACAGCAGCTCAGCGTTGACGCGGGGCAGGATTCCCTCGCGGCCGCCACGGACATAGACCTGATTGGGCCGGCCAGTGCGTCCCGATTTGTAACCCGCCGCCTGGAAGAACTCGATGGCATCGGCCATAGCATCTTGAAACTCATCGCGCGAGACGACCTTGCGCTGGAACGACGTGCGCGCCATCTCAGCCTCGATCTGCTGCCGCAGATCTGCTCCGCTCATTTTGGAAGCTCCCATGTCTGGCCCGGTTCGAGAATTACGCCCTGTGCGGAGGTCTTCTCCTCGAGGTCGGATTTAAAGGCATCGGCATCCTGCGTAATTGGTGGGAAGGTGTTGTAGTGGCAGGGGATGACGTACTTTGGTCGCAGGAACCGGACCGCGCGAATCGCGTCATCGGGTCCCATGGTGAAGTGGTCGCCAATAGGTATGACGGCCAGGTCAAGCTCTTCGTCCCCGATCAATTGCATGTCCAGGAAGAGGCAGGTATCGCCTGCGAAGTAGAGCTTCTGCGACGACTCCCCCTCGGTTAGCGTGATGATGTATCCAGCTGGGACGCCCGGAGCGATGACATTGCCGTCTTCATCCGTCCAGGATGACGTGTGCCAAGCCGGAACGAGCTTCGCCGATCCGCCATCGAATCTATAGGTTCCACCGTGGTTCATGCCGACGGTATCAGCGCCGCGAGTGGCCAGCGCATTGGCCAGCTCGAACGTTGCCACGACCGGAGCGCCGGTGCGCTTGGCTATGTCGATCGTATCGCCAACGTGATCGTTGTGCGCGTGGGTGAGGAGGATGAGATTCGGCGAGAGGTCGCCAGCGGAGACGGTTGCGGTCGGATTGCCGGAGATGAATGGATCGATCAGGATCGACATCTCCCCGTGTTCGATGGCGAACGCCGAATGACCTAGAAATTGCACGGTTGCCATAGATTGCTCCTAACTTCGCATGATACCGGACCTCGTTACCTGACGTGATCTAGCGAGCGGCGCCCTCCCGGTGATAGACAACCTGGCCACCGGAGATGGTGAGGTCCACATTGAGCTTGCCAAAGTTCTCGGCTTCGACGTTGTTGAGGTTCGTTTCAAAAACGGTCAGATCGCCGAGTTTGCCTGGTTCGATTGTGCCCTTGATGTTCTCCTCAAACGAGGCATATGCGCCGTTGTAGGTGTATGCGCGCAGTGCCTCGGTGAGCGGAACGATCTCCTCAGCCCAGACATCGTCACCCTCTTCGCTGACGCGCGTCATCATGGATTGCATGCCGATGGCGGCGCTGGTGTTGACGACGGGCGCATCGGTCGATGCTGCAGCGACGATGCCATGCTCATAGAACGTGTTCATGGCGTAACTGTAGCGAATGCGGTCGCGCCCGAGATTCTGGAGATAGGCCTGGCTGAAGTAATAGAGGAAGCTGGTGCCGGGGATCGGGATCGCGCCGAGCCGTTGAATGCGCTCGATGATCGGCATGTCGATGATTGAGCAATGTTCGATGCGGTGTCGCGGGTCTTCGCGGGGCGCGATGCGTTGTGCCTCTTCGTAGGCATCGAGGAGGAGCGAGATCGCGGCATCGCCGATGGCGTGGGCGCAGCACTGGAAGCCAGCCTGGTGCGCCTTGATCAGTTTGGCCTTCATCGTCTCGGGGTCTTGCATCCAGAGGCCGACATTCTCGGCTTCGTCGACGTAGGGCTGGGACATGCGCGCGGTCCGGCCACCAATTGAGCCATCGAGGAAGAGCTTCGCAGGTCCGACCCTCAGCCACTCGTCGCCGAATCCTGTTTTGATGCCTAACGCGCTCAGCTCATCGAGTGTGTCGTCAATCATCATCATCAAATAGGTGCGGACGGGCAGCTCGGCTTCGAGCGCTAGCTCTTGATAGGCAAGCAGCTCGCGTGGATCGCCGATGCCTGCCTCAGCAACGCTGGTGACGCCTTTCGAGAGAAAATCGTGACCTGCTGCGATCAGCGCCTCCTTGTATTGCTCGACGGTCGGTTCAGGAATGACCCGCCGGACGAGATGCAGGGCAGCCTCCCGGACGACGCCGGTCGGATTGCCGTGTTCGTCTCGGTCGATGGTGCCGCCATCGGGGTCAGGAGTATTGGCATCGATACCGGCAGCCTGGAGCGCGAGCGAGTTGGCGACGCCGATGTGGTGACAGGCACGCAGGACGAGCACAGGATTATCCGGCGAGATGGGGTCGAGATCGGCGCTTGTTGGATGTCGCAGGTCCTCGAGCCTTGCCTGGTCGTAGCCAGAGGCAATAACCCACTCCCGGGCTGGTGTCATTCCGACTCGATGCTTGATGCGCTCGACGATATCGGCGACAGTGCGATTGGGCGGACTAGACGCGTCGACTTCGGCGAGGCTGAACCCGACTCCCATGGGATGACAGTGGGCATCGTTGAGGCCAGGGGTGACTGTGCGGCCAGCGAGATCGATGACTTCGGTGTTGCCTCTGCGCCAGCCAAGTACGTCATCATCCGAGCCGAGCTCAACGATCCGTCCGTTGATGACGGCAACGCCAGTTGCATTGGTCTGCTCGTAGGTGCCGGTGAGGACGTTGCCATTGACGAGAATGACGTCGCCGGTCCGGTTGTGCATCTGCTGTTGTCCTTTACATCGTGTTCGATTGCCTGTCGAGAGAATCGTAGCGCGTCAGAAGATAGTCGTGGGATTGTTTCGTTCGCGCGGTTGTGCCATGATGGGCTGTCGCGGGCAAGCGCCCAAGAATGGGGGAGTCATGGATTATCTCATCGGGGTCGTGGTTGCTGTTCTCGCCATCGTCGTGAATATCGCCGGCTGGTTGCTGGTGCGCCGGATCGCGGGTGATCCAGCCGATATCATGGCGACCGGCACAGGCGCCGTTGTTTCAGAACCGGTTACCGAATAAGTAGATCGCTACTGTTCGCGCTCGCTCTGGCTGCTGAGCCACCAACCTGCGAGGTGGTCGGCACGAGCGATCCAAATATCTCCAAGCGATATGGCGTAATCGAGCAGATTTGCCAGAGCCGTCGATGGACCAGGCCGGCCGCTCACCCAGGGATGTAGGGTAAGACACATGAGCTTGCCCTCGGCGCGCAGGACATCCAGATCGTCGCGCCAGAACTCGCCGGTGTTACGCGGATTCACTGTCCAATCCACGAAGTAGGTGTAGTCGTCGTAGAAGCGCGAGGGCGGTAGCTCGACGATCGGGTCTCGTGCTGGGTCGGGCTGCTCGATCCACGGCATGTCCGATTTCGCGACATCCATGCGCCACTGCAACCCAAGCTCCTGGGCGACGGCGAGCGTCTCTGGCGAGTAGCGCCAGGCCGGACTCTTGTGGCCGCGTGGTTTGGTGCCGGTGATGCGCTCGATGGCGTCGCTGGTCTTGCGCATGTCTTCGAGCTGTTCGCCAGCCGTCATATCGCGGTAGTAGCGGTGGTCCCAGGAGTGAAGCGCTTGCTCGTGCCCGTCTTGTTCGGCACGTTCAACGGCATCTGGCCGGTCTTCGACGCACCGGCCAACCCAGCAAAATGTTGCCGGGATGGCGCGGTCGGCCAGGAGCTCGAAGAGCCGCCAGATGCCGGTTTCCAGGTCATAGCTCGCCTGCGACCGCCAGTAGCTGTCGTCGGCACCGTGATGATTGACCTCCCCATACTCGCCGTCGACATCGATTGAGACGATGAGCGCGGAGCGATGTCCTGCTGGCCAGCGTTGGTTCGATCCGCTCATCTATCCCTCGTCTTCAATCTCCATCAGCTCCTCCGCAGTAAGGACGGGGTGGAGCTCGATGACTTCCTTGGCGAATTCGACGAAGTTGTTGAGTGCACTATTCATCAGCTCGTCGCCGAATTCCAGCGACGCCTTGCGGGCATCTCCCAGAGCGCCGTTGCGCGTGTACTCCTCGAAGCGATAGGGCACATTCACCCGGTATTTCCCGAGTTGCTTGCGGAACTCGTAGGTGAGATCGGTCAGCTCGCCAGCCGCCAGCGCATCAGTCTTGACAATATCGGGGACGAGGAACATCGCGGCCGAGGTTTCCATCTCGCAGGCGTGACCGATGATCGAGTCGCCCACCCAGCGAGGCGTGATTTCAGAATCTGCGAAGTTGTAGAAGGTGGCCGCGCCGATGAAGGTGGGGTTGAGCTCCTCGTTGATCTTGACGACGGCGTCGCCCAGCGGGGCAGTGTTGCCACCGTGACCGTTGAGGATCATGAAGCGCTCGAAGCCGTGCATCAGGAGTGACTCGATGACCTCGTAGAGCACTTGAATAAATGTCTCGGAGCTGAGCGTGATCGTGCCCGGGAAGTTCATGTGGTGGAACGAGACACCGTATGGCAGCGACGGTGCAACCATCAATTGGGGGTTCAGCCGGGCGCTGGCGTGCTTGCAAAAGCTCGTAGCAGCAGCGATATCCATCTGGACCGCGAGATTGGGGCCGTGCTGCTCGTTGGAACCGACGGGAATAAGGATCATCTCGACCTGATCGCGGATTGCGTCGATCTCTGGCCAGGAGAGATCCGCCAGAACCAACGGTTGACCGTCAACTTGCTGCGCCATTTCAGCCACCTTTCGTGCTAAGCGCGAGGTCTTGCTTTCCGGATCGCCTGATCCAGATCTTCGAGAATATCTTCAGGATCTTCGATACCAACCGAGAGCCGGACCAGGTCATCACCGATCCCGATCTTCTCACGCTCTTCAAGCGGGATCGAACGATGCGACGACATGGCGGGATAGAGGGAGAGTGAATAGACATCACCCAGCGAGGTTGCTGGGACGACGAGGTTGAGCGCGTCGAGATAGTCAAAGATGTTTTCGCGGGTAGCGCCTTGAATGGTGAATGAGATCATCGCGCCGTAGCCCCGATCCCCGAAGAGGCGGGACGCGGTCTCATGGCTCGGATCGCTCGGGAGTCCAGGGTAATGGACGACACCGACGGCCGGATGATCCTTGAGCGCCTTGGCAATGGTCATGGCGCTGGCGCACTGGCGTTCGACCCGCAGGGGCATCGTCTTGATGCCGCGCAGGGCAAGCCACGCTTCGAACGGACCGAGGATGCCACCGGCGAGCTTGCCGTAATCGCTGAGTTTCTGTCGTCGCATGGTGGAAGTGGCGACGATACCACCGGTCATGTCCCCGTGACCGCCGATGTATTTGGTCATCGAGTGGACGACGAGGTGCGCGCCATCCTTGGCGGGCTGATAGAGGATCGGTGTGGTGAAGGTTGAATCTACCAGGACTGTCGCGCGGCAGGATCGTGCCAGTTTGACGATGGCAGGGATATCGGTGACTTTCATCAGCGGGTTGGTGATCGTCTCGCAGATGATGAGCTTGGGTTGGTGCCGCTCGATTGCTGCCGCAGTCGCTTCGAGATCGGTGAAATCGACCAGGTGGGTCTCGCAGCCCCAGCTCGGCAAGTACGAGGTTGCCGTCAGCAGGGTGTGTCCGTAGAGATCGGCAGTTGCCAGCACGTTATCGCCCGGCTCGACGCTGGTCACGATTGCGGCATGGAGTGCAGCCATGCCGGAGCCGAATGCGATCGCTCCGCTCGTGCCTTCCAGGTCAGCAAGCACTTCTTCGAGGGCTGAGGTCGTCGGATTTCCGTACCGGGAGTAGACAAAGCGCGAGTCGTCACCCGCCAGTGCGGTGTCCATGATCTCCAGATCAGGATAGACATAGGTCGATCCGGGATAGATCGGCGTCACTGTAGGGACGTACTCGGGCCGTTCGGGACGCTCACCCGTATGTACTGCTCTGGTGGCGAGTCCCCGGACTTTGCGTTTCGAGTCGCTGGAATCGTTGCTCACATTTACTCCGCATCATTGTGGGCACGTCGAACCCTCGCGCAGTGTAGTTAGGGCGCGAATGGGCTGTCAATCGCGACCTGGCGCGGTGTGCAAGACTTGATCGCTGGCGGGGCTGAATTGG
>CAYNTE010000023.1:0-13943 GCA_964399615.1 uncultured Thermomicrobiales bacterium | reverse complement strand
GAGGGGCCGCTCGCTCATTTGCTGGATAGCTGCACCCGAGACGCGCTCGTCGTTGCTGACGAAGCGGATGATTTTCAGGCTGGCGCCTGCGCCGTTTCAGATTCTGGCCCGCTCTCACGTGCGGTGCCGATCGCGATGACGCATGCACTGTCGGAGATGAATGCTGAGCTGCTGGTTCGCGAGGTGATGCGTGCGATGTTGATCACGCATTCGCACCCAGACATTATCAACGGCGGGCTAGCTGTCGCCTATGCGGTCCGTCTGGCGCTCCAGCGTGAACTTCCGCCTTCAATGATGGCTGGAGAAGTGCTGTCGTTTATTGACGAGGATATGACGGCACGCATGGTGCGACGTGTCAAGAACCGGCTCGAAGCTGGAGAGTTGGACATCGAACAAACACTGCCAGGCTTACTCAGTGGTGAACCGCTGGCCGATAGCGTCGCGGCCGCACTCTACATCTTTGGGGCGACTGACGGGGACTTTGAACGCGGAGTGCGTGCTGCCGCAGCCCTCGGTGGCGAGATCTGGAACGCTGGATCGTTAGTGGGGGCGCTTGCTGGGGCGTATGGCGGGGGATCTCGAATCCCGCCGCACCTGGTCGATGGGCTTGAGGGCCGCATGTATCTGTTGATGGCCGCACCGGCTCTACTACGTGTCGCGCAACTGCGAGGCGGAATATTTCTGCAATTGGAGCGTCAATGACAGCCGAACGACAGATCGAGGCAGTGATATTCGATTTTGACGGCGTGCTCGTGGATTCTGAACCCGTTCACATCGAGGCCTGGGAAATCTATCTTCGGACGCACGGGCACGAATTCGATCACCAGTTGCTAGAGCGGATGCTCGGGCGGCGCATCATCGACTCCGCATCGATGCTTGTTTCGGAGCTTGGCCTGCCTGTCAGTGCACAGACCGCAGCAGATGAGCGGAACGCGACATTCACGCAGATTGCGCCGGGCCGCATCCACCCAAAGCCGTTCGCCATTGAGGTCCTGACTGAGCTGGAACGTTGTGGTGTAAAGATTGGTCTGGCCACGTCGGGCATTCTTGACTACGTCGAAATGGCCATTGAGAGCGCGGAGCTGCCGCACGTGTTCGATGCCCGCGTCACTGCCGAGGATGTGAAGCATGGCAAGCCAGACCCGGAGGTGTTCTTGACGGCAGCTGAACGTCTCCAAATTCCACCGAGCGCTTGCCTTGTGGTGGAAGATGCGCCGAATGGCGTTGAGGCGGCACATCGCGCAGGTATGAGTTGCGCAGCCATTCCCGAGACCGATATGACTAGACGCCTTATGCCAGAGACGGAGTTTCTGCTCGACAATCTCGGGCAGTTGCTACCGGCGCTCAGCAAGCGAGGCTATTCACTTTCTTCTTCATCCCAAGGATAGATGATCCAGTCGTCGGTCTGCTCGGCGAAGAATTCGGGCTTTTGGCTGGATCCGAAGTCGGAGCTTCCGGGCTTGTAGTGCAGGACCGCGAGATCTGTGACGGCTGCTGGGCCGCGCGCTTTATCCCGGACGGCCACGGCGGTGCGTCCACTATCCCAGACGTCGTCGATGATGAGCACGGACTTGTCACGCAGGATGTCGTCCTCAGGGAATTGCCAGAATACGGGGGCTTCGAGTTCTGCGCCGTTTGGTGTGTGGTACTGGACGGCCGCAACGACGATATTGCGAAGTCCAAGTCGCTCGCTTACCAGACATGCTGGCACCATTCCGCCGCGAGTGATGACAAGGATGAGATCGTAGTGTTGGTCGGAGAGTTTTGCGATGAGCTCGTCTACGAGCCAGGCTATCTCTTCCCAGCTCAGAATGCGCCTGAGTTTACTGGCCGTCATGGGCTGTCCTTCCTGCAATGTTTCAGTGACTTTAGCACTCTGAAGTTGGAACTGCTAGCGTGCGCGCGTAATGTCGCGGCTGCCTGTTATCATTCATGATGCGTTGCGAGACTGGCAGCGTATTTGACGTGCTCGATAGTAGATCTGCGACAGGAATCTTCGCTCCATGTCAGTCAAGCGTGACTATTATGAGGTACTCGGGCTAGAACGAAACGCCTCGTCTGATGAGATCCGCAAGGCCTACCGGCGGCTCGCTCGGCAATACCACCCCGACGTCAATAAGGACCCGAACGCTGAAGAGACCTTCAAAGAAGTAAACGAAGCCTATGAAGTGCTGCGCAACGATGAATCGCGTGCGGCATACGACCGCTATGGTCATCGGGCATTTTCGGGCGCTGGCAGCGCAGGCGATCCATTTGGATTTGGCGGCCAGTCGCCGTTCGGCGATCTCTTTGAGTCGTTCTTCGGTGGATTTGGCCGCCGGACGAACCAGCGCCAGGTGCGCCGCGGTGCAGATGTACGAGCAACGCTCGATGTGACCTTCGAGGAAGCGATCTTCGGCGTCACCAAGGACCTTGAGGTTGAGCGCTATGAACCTTGTGATTCGTGCCACGGTACGAGGATGGAAGGTGGCGCAGAGCCTGAACGCTGCCCGCAGTGTGGGGGATCAGGAGAGGTTCGCCGGGTCCAGAACACCATCCTGGGCCAAATCGCAACTTCCGCACCATGTGACCGATGCGGTGGTGAAGGCGTCGTCATTACCGATCCCTGCTCGACCTGCCACGGACGTGGCCGCATGCCGCGCAAGGTAAAGCTCGAAGTCAAGGTGCCGGCTGGCATCGACTCGGACTCGACCCTGCGCCTCACCAATCAGGGTGAGCAGGTCAATGACGGAATCAACGGCAACCTGTTCGTAACGTTGCGTATCGGCGCACACGAGAGCCTCAAGCGGCAGGGCCGGACGATTACTTACGATCTCCCGGTGAATATTGCTCAGGCCGTTCTGGGAGACGAAGTTGAGGTGCCGACAGTTGAGGGACCGGTCGTGTTGACTATCCCGTCTGGGACCCAATCTCGACAGCAATTCCGCATTCGTGGGCGTGGTGTTCCAGACATGCGCAGCGGGGTGCGAGGCGATCAAATTGTCACGGTCCATGTGATTATCCCGAACGATTTGACGCGTGAGCAGCGACAGCTCTTTGAGCAATTGTCGGAAACGTTGGGCGAGGCGCAGATGCCCAAAGACAAGAGCTTCTTCTCGCGTGTGAAGGATGCGCTAGGCGTCTAATGGGCTGGTGTTTGTACGACACCAGGGGATTCGTTAGACTCAATAGCCATATTGGCGGGTGGTGAAATGGTATCACAAGGGCCTTTGGAGCCTTTGTTCCAGGTTCGAATCCTGGCCCGCCAGCTCACTCACTCCGGTACGGGCCGGAGGAGCGATCGATTACCCATGGTGACGGTGGCTTGAAATCCGCAGCAACAACTGAAAACGGAGATCCTGGGAACAGTAGCAAGCTCGCCGCGATCGTACTCGCGGCGGGCAAAGGCACCAGGATGAAATCTCGTGTTCCGAAGGTCCTGCACCCGCTCGGCGGCCTGCCGATGGTTGAGCATGCTTGCCGAGCAGCTCAACTGGCTGGCGCTGACCCGGTCGTCGTCGTGCTCGGGCCAGCGACTGAAAGCGCGCGCGAGATGTTGGGCAATGGTTACGTCTATGCCTTTCAGGAGGCTGCCGATGGGACTGCAGGCGCCGCAGAAGCGGGCATCGGCGAGATCTCAGCAGATGTGCGCCACGTACTTGTCATAAATGGTGATGTTCCGCTGGTAGATTCCTCGACATTGCAAGCGATTGCCCGAGCGGTAGCTGACAATGATGCGGTGGTTGGCATCGCGACCTTCGAGGCCGGTAGCAACACGCGGTATGGCCGGGTTGTGAGCGATAGTGACGGTCGAGTCACCGAGATAATCGAATTCGCGGAAGATAGCGAGCGCGGAAATCTCCAGCGCTTCCAGGCCAACAGCGGCGTCTATTGCTTTGCTGCCGAATGGTTGCGAACGGCGATCGGATCTATTCGCCCGAGCGCCAGCGGAGAGCGATACCTGACCGACCTTGTTTCAATGGCGAATGCGGACTCATCCCCAGGCACTCGCGTGATCGCCATCTCTGGCGACCCAGAGAGTTTGATCGGGATCGATGACCGCATGCGGCTGGCCGAGGCCGAAGCCACCATGCGGCAGCGCAAACTCATGAATCTCATGCAAGATGGGGTGACGATCGTCGATCCCGCCACAACCTATGTCGATGCTGACGTTCAGATCGATCAGGACGCGCGCATTGAACCTGGCTGCCACATTCACGGGCAGTCGATCATCGGTGAAGGCGCAGTCATTGGGCCTGGCGCGGTGATCCGAGATAGCCAGATTGGACGTGACGCGGTTGTGCGGCAGTCGTGGATCGAGGGCTCAAGCGTTGGTGATCGCGTGACGATCGGGCCATATTCTCACCTTCGGCCAGGGACAGTGATCGAGGCAGGATCGAAAATCGGCAATTACGTTGAGATGAAGAACACACACTTCGGCGCGGGAAGCCACGCTGGCCACTTCAGCTATCTAGGAGATGCCACGATAGGCCGGGGAACCAACATTGGTGCGGGCACCATCACCTGCAACTACGACGGCGAGACGAAACATCGAACGATCATTGGCGACGGCGTCTTCGTCGGCAGTGACTCCATGCTTATTGCACCGATTGAACTTGGGGATGGGTCTGCCACCGGTGCTGGAGCTGTGGTGACACGCTCGGTGCCTCCTGGCATGCGGGCTGTCGGCGTGCCTGCGCGGGTGATAGGACCTATCCAGCGAGATGCAGTGGAAGAAACAGAGGGGCGAGACTGATGGATGGTCGGCTACAAGTTTTCTCCGGGAACGGCAACAAGCAGCTCTCGCTCGACATCATGCAGGCGCTAGAAGCTCCGCTTGGGCGAGCAGTGATTGATTGCTGGAGTGACGGTGAAACGCGAGTCAAGCTAGAGGAGAACATCCGTGGCTCCGATGTATTTGCCATCCAATCGTTGAGCAATCCAGTCAACCATCATCTCATGGAGCTGCTGATCATGATCGATGCGATGAAGCGCGCATCGGCGGCCCGCGTAACTGCCGTGATCCCGTATTTCGCCTATGCGAAGCAAGAGAAGAAGACGGTAGGTCGCGAGCCGATCAGCGCGAGTCTCGTGGCAAACATGCTGATGACCGCAGGTGTCGACCGTATCGTGACGCTCGATATGCACTCGCCCGCTATTGAAGGCTTCTTCAAGGTTCCAGTCGACCATTTGCGCGCAACGCCGTTGCTTGCGGAGCGATTCCGACGCAAGGATATCGACGATCTCGTCGCAGTTAGTCCCGATTCGGGTGGAGTCGCGCGAGCTGAAGAATTTCGTGTTCGATCAGGTGCGTCACTGGCGATCGCCTCGAAGAAGCGACCAACGCCAGACGAAGCGGAGATTCTGGAAGTCGTCGGTGATGTGGAGGGCAAGACCGCAGTCATCGTCGACGACATGATCTCTAGTGGCGAAACGCTAGTGCAGTGCGCTCACAAGCTCATTGAACGAGGCGCGGCCAGTGTCCACGCATGCGCTGTGCATGCTGTCCTTTCGGGCAATGCGGTCGATTTGATCGAAAAGTCGCCGATCGAAAATCTACTCGTTACCGACACGCTACCAATGCCGCGGCCTGGTCAGCGCTCGAACCGGATCGAGCGCATGACCATCGCGCCGCTCCTGGGCGAGGCGATCATGAGAATCCATAAGGATCTCTCGATCAGCGCGCTCTTTAGTTAGCCCGCCAGGTGAGGAGTTGTCTTGGACGCTACGTTTTGGATTGAAATAGCCGGGGCGGTCGCCGCTTTTGCGGTCATCCTGATGGCTGGTTGGGTAGAAATCGCCGCCAGCCCCGTGAGTCGCCTCTCGCTGCGTCAATTCCTCGATGAGCGATATCTCAAGAGTTCAAACGACGATATCGACGAAGGGCAGCGGGTCAGGTTCGCGATGCTGGTCGTGCAGGCGGTAGGCATCTCCGTCGCAACCGGACTGCTGGTAGATGCATTCAATCGAACCGAGCTTGAGTTCGGTGTCGTGATCGGCACCATTGTTGCGATTGTGGTGGGGGTCATCGCTGCCCGAGTTGCGCCGCGTGCGCTAGCGGGTGAGGATTCGACGCCGGGATCGCCGCGAGCACTACGCGTCGGTCGCTGGATGCGCTGGATCTTTTCTCCGCTGGTTTTGCCGGCAGAGTGGATTGGTCGCGTGCTTGGGGGAGACCGCAAGGCTGCCAATGGTGATGAAGTCTCTGCCGTCGTGATGACAAATGGGGATGCATCGTCGGAGAATGGTGAGGGCGGTAACTCCTCAGAGGTGGATGAAGACGACTTCCACATGATCTCCGGTGTGCTGCACTTGGTCGATTCGTCGGCTGACGACATCATGGTCCCGCGGCTGGATCTGATTGCGATGCCGGTCACTTCAACGATAGGCGAGGCCGTCTCGGTCGCTATCGAGGGAGGGCACTCGCGCATTCCAGTCTACGGCGAGAATATCGATGAGATCATCGGCATCGTCTATGCGAAGGACTTGTTGAAGTATGTGACCCAAGACAAGGCGCACGAGACGATAGAAGCCGAGATTCGACCAGCGTATTTCGTCCCCGAATCCAAGAAGATCGACGAGTTGCTGCAGGAGCTTCAGCAGGAGCGTGTGCACATGGCGATCGTGGTGGATGAATACGGCGGTACGGCGGGTGTCGTGACGATCGAGGACATCCTGGAGGAGATCGTTGGCGAGATTGTTGACGAATATGATCAAGAACTCCCACAGATTGAGACGATCTCAGCGGACGAGATCCTGGTTGACGGCCGTATTCTGGTTGAAGAAGCGCTGGAGCGGCTCGATATTCCCCGCGATGAGCGCCCGGAAGGGACCGTTGCGGGGCTGATCCAGCGAGAGCTCGGCAGGATCCCGCGTGTCGGCGACACCGTTGAAGTCGATGGGGCTGCGTATTGTGTCGAGAGTGTCGAGCGCCGCCGTGTGCGTCAGGTGCGAGTGTCGCGCATCGTCGCGGACGCAGAATCTGACGAAGTCGTGGAACATGCCGGTAGAACGAGTCAATAGCCCACAGTCCGCGGTGGCCTGGCAGGTCAACTGGCATGCGAGTGTCGACTCGACGATGTCCATTGCCCACCAGGCAGCGATGGCTGGAGCTCCGGCGGGATTGGTTGAAGTAGCAGACTACCAGCGCCAGGGCAGAGGGACGAATGGACGTGACTGGACCGCTGCACCGGGTACCTGCCTGATGTTTACGCTGGTACTGCGTCCCGACTGCCGGCCGTTTCAGCTCGCCGACGTGCCACACCAGGTGGCATCGGCAATAGCATCCTACGTCAATGAACGCTTTGGGCTACTAGCCGTGGTCAAGGAGCCAAACGATGTGATGCTCGGCGACCGCAAGCTGGCAGGCGTGTTGTGCTCTTCACGCGTCATCGGGGAGCGGGTCGACTTTCTTCTCGTGGGCATCGGGCTCAATACGTTCATGACTGAGGAGCAGCTCCCCATCGTGCAGGCGACGAGCCTGACAATCGAAGGCTGCGACTTGCCCGATCATGAGATGTTGCTGGGAGAGTTGTTGTTGCAGCTTGAAGAGGCGATAGTACGGCTCGATTGAGCGGTCGTCCGTGTCGAACCGCTCGGGCTTCTCTATACTGAATGGTTAAAGATGCCGGCCGGGATTTCGGCAGGCAAGCATGAAACTTGGGACCCCTGAATTTCGGGGTGTGGAGGGATAGGCAGCAAAGCATGGACTTCAGGCTCTCGGACGAACAGATACAGGTACGCGACATGGTGCGCGAATTCGCGCAGCGTGAGGTCGCACCATATATTCAGGAGTGGGAAGCGAAGCAGGAATTTCATCCTGAAGTCTTGAAGAAGATGGGTGAGCTAGGCATTCTGGGCCTGCCGATTCCAGAGGAGTACGGTGGCGGCGGATTCGATTACGTGTCGCTAGCGCTGGCTTGCGAAGAGCTTGAGCGCGTCGACACCTTCTTGCGCGTGGTGATGAGCGTCCACGTTGGTCTTAATAGCCTGGCAATGCTGCAGTGGGCGAATGAGGATCAGAAGCAGAAATATCTGGTTCCCCAGGCCGAAGGCACCAAGCTGGCGACCTTTGCATTGACCGAACCGGGTGCTGGCTCAGACGCGGGCAATATCCAATCTACCGTGGTCAAGGACGGTGACGACTACATTCTTAATGGCGAGAAGATGTGGATTTCGCTCGCCGACACAGCAGACCACATCATCACCTTCGCCTCGATCGACAAATCCAAGAAGCATCGCGGCCTGTGCGCCTTCATCATCGAGCAGGATTGGGAAGGCGTGACGTCTGGTCCCTTGAAGGGCAAGCTGGGTGTCAGAGCGGGAAGCACCGGCTGGCTCGCTTTCAACAATGTCCGCATTCCAAAGGAGAACATGATCGGGGAAGAGGGCGAAGGTTTCAAGATTGCGATGTCCTGCATCGACCAGGGCCGTTTCACGGTTGGCGCTGGCGCGGTCGGGCTGACTCAGGCGTGCCTCGATGCGAGCGTCAAGTACTGCGAAGAGCGTGAAGCATTCGGACAGAAGATCGGCGAATTCCAGCTGATCCAGCAGAAGATCGCCTACATGCATGCTGGACTCGAAGCCTCGCGCCTGCTGGTGATGAAAGCAGCTGAGCTGAAGAATCGCGGCATTCGCAACACCCGCGAGACATCGCTCGCCAAGTGGTACGCCTGTGATGTTGCCCTGAAGGCGGCCGATGAAGCGATTCAGGTGCACGGCGCATACGGGTATTCCAACGAGTATCCAGTCGAGCGCTACTGGCGCAATGCTCGCGGCGCGGTGATCTACGAGGGCACTCGAGAGATTCACCAGATCATGCAGGCGTCGTATGCGCTTGGATATCGGGTGGACAAGCCATTGCGCAATCCGCAATTGCCAGCGCAGGGATACGAGCAAGAAGAGCGCGGAAACTTCATATAGCGAGTTGATCATCCGTATGCGAAATGAAAGCCGGCCACGATGGGGCCGGCTTTCACATGGGTTCATTACAATAGGGTTGACATTGCAGCATTCGTATCGCTGAACTGAAGGGAACGCAAGATGGGAAAGAGTGTAATCGTCGGCGCAGCAAGGACGCCATTCGGGCGGCTTGGTGGCGGGCTGGCTAGTCTATCGGCGGTCGAGCTCGGCGCAATCGCTGCAGCCGAAGCAATGAAGCGCGCGGGCGCTGAGAACGACGACATCAATCACCTGGTCATGGGTCAGGTGTTGCAGGCTGGAGCGGGCCAGATCCCATCGCGGCAGGTTGGGTTCAAGCTGGGGCTGGATCCAACAGTTACTTCAGACACGATCAACCGCGTCTGCGGCAGCGGCATGCGAGCGGTCACCTTTGCGGATTTGCTGGTGCAAGCCGGTGAGTACGGCACGATCATCGCAGGCGGCATGGAAAGCATGAGCAATGCACCATACCTGCTCGACAAGGCCCGGTTTGGCTATCGCCTGGGCGATGGCACGTTGATTGACTCGATGGTGCATGATGGCCTGACGTGCGCTATTGCCAACGTTCACATGGGCGTGCATGGCGGCAACGTGGCGGCCGAGAATGAGTGTAGTCGCGAGGTGCAGGACGAATTCGCCCTGCGCAGCCACCAATTGGCAGACAAGGCGTACGCCGAAGGCAGAATGCAGGAGGAGCTGGTGCCCGTCGAGGTTCAGGGCCGGCGTGGCGCAGTCACCGTCGTGGATCGTGACGAGTCGATCCGCGCTGACACGTCGCTCGAAGCGCTGTCGAAGCTGAAGCCCGTATTCCAGGAGAATGGCTCGGTGACGGCCGGCAACGCACCAGGCGTCAACGACGGTGCCGCGGCCGTGATCGTGACCAGCGAAGAGCACGCCAAGGAGCGTGGCTGGAAACCTATGGCCACGATTGTCGGTCACGCGACTTCGGCTTGGGATGTACCGTATCTCGCGTACACCCCGCAGCTCGCGGCGGAGGCTGCGTTGAAGAAGACTGGCCTGAAACTCTCGGACATGGAAGTCGTTGAGATCAACGAGGCATTTGCCAGCGTTGCACTCATTTCCGCGCGACGGCTCGGGCTGAATCCCGACGACATCAACCCCAATGGCGGTGCCGTAGCAATCGGTCATGCAATCGGCGCGACAGGTGCTCGCTTGGTCACTACGCTGATCCATGAGCTTCGCCGTCGTGGCGGTGGTTACGGTCTCGCGGCGATTTGCTCCGGTGGAGCGCAGGGCGACGCAATGATCTTGAAGGTGGAGTAACACCGCGAGATAGGGAGGGAGAGCCACTTTGGCTGTCGATATCGAGGCTCGTGGTGCTGTCCGCATCCTGACGCTCAACCGTCGGGAGGCACTCAACGCGTTTAACACTCAGCAACTGGAGACGTTTCTCGAGGCCATCGATGCGGTGAACATGGACGAGGATGCTCGTGCGGTTGTACTGACTGGTGCTGGGGACCGCGCATTTGCCGCTGGTGCCGACATCAAGGAAATGAAGGATAAATCACCGCTGGAGGCCAAGGCGTTCGGCGATCTCGGGCATGCAATTGGCAGGAGCATCGAGGCATCGCCGGTTCCCTGGATCGCAGCGGTCAACGGATATGCCTTCGGTGGTGGCTGCGAAGTGACGCTGGCCTGTGACATCCGCATCGCCAGTGAGAATGCGGTCTTTGCTCAACCGGAAGTTGGCCTGGGGATTCCGCCGGGCTGGGGCGGGACTCAGCGATTGACACGCTTGGTCGGGCAAGGTCTGGCGGCCGAGCTGATTTACACCGGCCGCTGGATGAAAGCGGACGAGGCGTTGCGCGTTGGTCTTGTCACTGCGGTGTATCCGCAAGATGAATTGATGGCGAAGGCCGTTGAGATGGCTGAGAAGATCGCAAGCAACGCGCCGCTCGCCATCGAGGCCAGCAAGCGAGCGATCAAGCTGGCACAAGATACGAATCTCGATGCTGGACTCGAGTACGAATCGCAGATGTTCGCGCTGCTCTTCGGGACCTCCGATCAGCGCGAGGGGATGGCGGCGTTTGCCGAAAAGCGGACGCCGGAGTTTACCGGTAACTGAGATGGAATGTGAAGTCTACCTAGACGGGGTGGTTGCGTGAAGATCCTGGTGTTTCTCAAACAGGTGCCAGACCCAAATGCCATTCGATTCGACGCATCGGGCAGCTATTCGTCGAACACGCCGCGCGTCGTGAATGAGTATGACGAGTATGGCCTTGAGGAGTCGATTCTGCTCAAGGAGCACGGCGAGGATGTGGAGATCACCGTCGCTTGCCTAGGCCCCGCGTCAGCGCGAGATGCTGTAACGCGTGGGCTGGCAATGGGCGCAGATCGCGGGATTCTGCTCGCTGGCGATCCGGCCAGCCAGTCGTCACTTTCGACCGCTGAGGCACTGGCGAAGCTCGCTGGTGAGGAAGAATATGACTTGATCTGGGTTGGCCAGGAGGCGAGTGATAGCGGGACAGGCAACATCGGCCCGCAACTCTCGGCACTGACCGGTATCCCGTTCGTGAGCAACGTCGTGCGCTTCGAGCCACCGCAGGATGGCTCGGTATTGTTGACGCGCGAGATTGAGGATGGTCACTCGCAGGTGAAAGTGCAATTGCCAGTGATCGCCTGTGCTCTCTCTGGGCTGTCGGAACCGCGCTATCCCTCCCTGAAGGGCATCATGGCTGCCCGCCGCAAGCCCGTGGAAGAGCGTGAGCAGGACTCGCCGGGTGAAAGCCAGGTAACGTGGGGCGCGTTGCGCGAAGAAGAGCGCTCGATCGCGGGTCAATTGATTGAAGTGGAAGATCCGGTCGAGGCGGCTAATCAACTGGTTGCGCTCCTGCGCGAGCGCGAGCTGATCTAGACAGGTTTCAGGGAGGTCTGATGGCTGAGCAGGGTGGAGTACTGATCGTCGTTGAGACGAGCGCTGGCGAGCTTCGCGACGCTTGCCTCGAACTTGTCACGGCGGCGAGCGAGAGCGGAGCAAGCGGACCAGTGACCGCGCTGGTCATCGGCCATGCAATTGACGGTGTGGCTAGCGATGTGGCGAAGCTTGGGGTTGATCAGGTGCTCGTCGTTGATAATCCGGCCGTTGAGCGCTATACGACGCAAGCGTATGTGGCCGCAATCCAGGCGGCTATCGAATCAGCATCGCCCGATCTGGTGATCCTGGCCGGCACAACGAGTGGCCGCGATTTGGGCCCGTATCTGGCGGCGCTGCGAGGCGAGAATGCGCTGGTTGACTGCACCTCGCTGAATTGGAACGGCCAGACGCTCAGCGGCGTGCGACCGGTCTATCAGGGCAAGATGGTGACGGATGTGACCGTTGAGGCCAGCAGCCCGGCGTTTGCCGTGGTTCGGACTGGAGCGTTTGCCGAGGCAACAGCAGGCGATTCGACTGCTAGCATCGAACCCTTGCAAGTGACATTCGACGAAAACCAGCAAGTGGAGCTGGTGGGGCTCAGCCAACCCAAGGCCGGTGCTGCTGGATTGGAAGACGCCGATATCGTCGTCTGTGGTGGTCGCGGGCTCGGTGACGCTGAGAATTACGCCATGGTTCCAGAGCTGGCCGACGTGCTTGGCGGCGCCGTTGGAGCGACCCGCGCAGTGACTGACCTCGGCTGGAGACCGCACAACGAGCAGATTGGCCAGACTGGCGCGAACGTGCGTCCGAAGCTCTATATCGGTATCGGAGTCAGCGGCGCGGTGCAACACATGGTCGGAATGCAGAACTCCGAGACGATCGTAGCGATCAATCGTGATCCCGACGCACCGCTCTTCCGGATTGCCGAGATCGGTGTCGTGGGCGATCTCAATGAGATTGTTCCGGCATTGATCGAAGCGGTTAAGGCGGCGAAGGCGAGCTGATGGAGGACGAACGATTCGACGCGATCGTAGTCGGTGCCGGTCCAGCAGGAGCCGCCGCTGCGATGACGATGGCGCGGGCTGGACTGGAAGTCGTCGTCCTTGAACGTGGTGCATTTCCAGGCGCGAAGAACGTCATGGGCGGCATTCTCTATCGCCAGCCGACCGAAGAACTGACGCCGAACTTCTGGGAAGACGCTCCGCTTGAGCGCCACATCATCGAGCAACGTTACTGGCTGCTCAGCGACGACAACCAGATCGGCCTGAATTACCGCACTCAGGAGTTCGCGTCACCACCGTACAACGCCTTTTCGGTGATGCGAGCCGATTGGGATCAGTGGTTTGCGGGCAAGGCAGAGGAAGCCGGGGCGTTCATCATCCCGGAGATGCCCGTCCGCGATGTGCTGTGGCGAGACGGCCGGATCGATGGAGTCACAACTGGTGAGCCGGATGGAGATTTGCACGCCGATGTCGTGATCTTCTGCGATGGAGCGAATTCGCTGCTGGCCCAGCGCGCTGGTATGCACCGCGAGTGGGAACCACGAAACATGGCACTGGTGGCCAAGGAGCTCGTGCAGCTCGACGAGGAGACGATCAACAATCGTTTCAACCTCGAGTCGGGCCAGGGCGTTGCCATGGAGATCTTTGGTGAGTCAACGTCGTATCTGCTGGGCTATGGTTTCGTCTATACGAATGGGTCGAGTCTGAGTATCGGCACCGGAGCTCTGCTGGAGGATCTGAAGCAGACCGGTTTGAACGTCTCAGACATGCTCAACCGCTTCAAGGCGCATCCATCGATCAAACAGCTCATAGCCGGTGGCGAGATGATCGAATATTCCGCCAAGCTCATTCCGGAGCGTGGCTGGTATTCGATGCCGACGCTCTACATTGATGGCGCGCTCGTGGCCGGCGATGCGGCCATGTTCTCGAATCCACTCAACCGCGAAGGCTCCAATCTGGCGATGATCTCAGGCAAGATGGCCGGTGAAACCGTGATACGCGCCAAGGAGCGAGGCGATTTCACGGCAAGCACACTCTCGTACTACCGGGAGTTGCTCGACGAGTCGTTCATCATGAAGGACTTGCATAAGATCCGCGACATTGCTGATTTCGCTCACTCCCGCCCGTATCTGCTGGATGATCTGCCC
>CAYNTE010000022.1:1676-29464 GCA_964399615.1 uncultured Thermomicrobiales bacterium | reverse complement strand
AGGAACGGCTGGTCCACCGGCCGCTCCGGCTGCGGAATGTAGTCATCCACCGCCTGCATCAGCTCCAGGATCGGCTGGTACTCCGCCGCCGTCACGTCGTCGCTGCTCGACTCCAGCGCCGCCAGCGCCGACCCCCGGATCACCGGCACCTCGTCGCCGGGGAAGTTGTACTCCGACAGCAGCTCCCGCACCTCGAGCTCGACCAGCTCCAGCAGCTCCTCGTCGTCCATCATGTCCACCTTGTTCAGGAAGACCACGATGTTCGGCACCTCCACCTGCCGCGCCAGCAAAATGTGCTCGCGCGTCTGCGGCATCGGCCCGTCCGGCGCCGACACCACCAGGATCGCCCCGTCCATCTGCGCCGCCCCGGTGATCATGTTCTTGATGTAGTCGGCGTGCCCCGGCGCGTCGATGTGCGCGTAGTGCCGCGCCTCCGTCTCGTACTCCACGTGCGACAGCGCGATCGTGATCCCGCGCTCGCGCTCCTCCGGCGCGTTGTCGATGCTGGCAAAGTCCCGCGCCGACCCCGTCCCGTTCTGCAGCGCCAGCGTCTTCGAGATCGCCGCCGTCAACGTCGTCTTGCCGTGGTCCACGTGCCCGATCGTCCCCACGTTCACGTGCGGCTTCGTCCGCTCAAACTTCTGCTTGCTCATCTCGTGTCCTTCCTGGTCGACCCGTCGGTAAATGCACTGTGCCGTACGAAAGAGAGGCCCCTGGTGGAGCCTCTCGCATCGTGGAACAAGCTGGAGCCCTCATCGAGACTTGAACTCGAGACCTCGTCCTTACCAAGGACGCGCTCTACCACTGAGCTATGAGGGCCCGAACCACAACCATTCACGCGGAATGGCAGCCTGTTCGGTGGGCAGTGACGGATTCGAACCGCCGAAGCTTTCGCGCCTGGTTTACAGCCAGGTCCATTTGTCCACTCTGGCATCCCCCCTCATCGTCCGGAGCCGGCGAAGGGACTCGAACCCATAACCTGCTGTTTACAAAACAGCTGCTCTGCCAGTTGAGCTACGCCGGCGCAGGTTACGACGCCAGCGTCCAGTATATCCAGCCTAAACAGCGGCTGTCAACGCGAACGCTGGCACTCAATACCTTGTCGTTTAAGCGGTCAGACGCGCCACAATCGCGTCGGCCATCGCGACCGTCCCGGCCGCCTTCGCGGGATCGCGATCTGGTCGAAGGTCGTAGGTCACGTTCACGCCCTCGGCGATCACGCCTGCAATAGCTGCTTCGAGAGCGTCGGCCGCGTCATGCTCGCCAAGATGGTGAAGCATCATCGCACCGCTCAGGATCATCGCCGTTGGGTTTGCTTCATCCTTGCCCGCATGCGAGGGAGCACTGCCGTGAATCGGCTCAAAGACAGCGGCTTGTTCGCCGATATTCGCGCCCGGCGCGACACCCAACCCGCCGATCATCCCTGAGGTCAGGTCGCTGAGCACATCTCCGTAGAGGTTTGGCATGACCAGCACGTCGTAATCGGCAGGTCGCTGCATCAGCTGCATGCACATATTGTCGACGATACGGTCATTGAATTCGATTTGCGGATAGTCTTTCGCGACTTCCTGGGCGACTTTCAAGAATAGACCATCGGTAAATTTCATGATGTTGGACTTGTGGACCGCGGTCACCAGCTTGCGGTTGTTCTGCACCGCATAATCAAACGCGAAGCGAATCGTCCGCTCTGAGTTCTCTGGCGTGATCGACTTGATGGTGATGGCAGCGGTGTCAGAGATATTGCTGCCGGTGAGGCGGTTGATCTCGCCGATGATCTCCTTGGCTTCAGGTGTCTGCGTATCGAATTCGACACCAGCGTAAAGATCTTCCATGTTCTCGCGAACGACGACCAGATCGACATCGTCAAAGACGCTGCGAACACCTTCATAGGTCTTGGAAGGTCGCAAATTCACATAGAGATCCAGCGCATGACGCAGAGCCACGTTGATGCTGCGAAATCCGCCGCCAAGTGGTGTCGTCAACGGCCCTTTGATTGCAACGTTGTTGGACCGGATCGAGTCCAGAACTGTCTCGGGCAGCAGCTCGCCCTTCTCTTCGTAGGCAGTCAACCCCGCGATTTGAACATCCCAGTCAAACTCAACGCCAGTGGCCTCGAGCACACGTCGGGTAGCTTCCGAAACTTCAGGTCCAATTCCGTCACCAGGGATCAGCGTCACCTGATAGGCCATGTCGATTCAATCCTTTGCTGTGTTGGCGCTTCTCGCCTGTTACTTGGCGCCGATTCTAGGCCCGGCTCAAAATGCATGTCAATCACGGCGGCTCGTACAATCCAAACACCATGAGTGCTCAGAGCTTTCGTGACCGCTATCGAAATCTATCGCGACTCGCCGGACTCGACGAGCCGGATCCACGTGTCCTCGGCGAAGAGTGGCCAGTGCCCGACGGTTTCCAAGTCGTGCAATCGCAACTGGGAGAGTATGCGGTTCGCTTGATCCGGAGATCCGGCGAACATTTCGCCGAAGCGCGCGCTGTTCTTGAGGCCGCCTTCGGGTTATCTGTCGACCGGCAACTCTACCTTGATACAGAAACGACTGGGCTCTCTGGTGGAACCGGGACCTACGTGTTTCTGGTCGGGATCGGGAAGTTCGACGGTGATGACTTCGTCGTCAAGCAGTTCTTCATGCGTCATCCGGGCGAAGAGTACGGCATGCTGCTGGGGCTCGAACGCGAGTTCGAGGATATCCACTCGCTGGTCACATTCAATGGCCGGTCCTTCGATGTCCCGCTGCTGGAGACACGATTTCGCATGCACCACCGCACGATCATGGCCTTCGATGGTCATTTGGATCTGCTGCATCCTGCGCGAGCAATCTGGAAATACCGGCTGCCGAGTTGCTCGCTGAGCACACTCGAACACCACCTGCTTGGCGTCAGACGAACGCTTGATGTACCGGGCTGGGAGATTCCCGCGATCTTCGCCAATTACTTACGAACAAAGGACCCATACCCGCTCGCGGCGGTCGCGGCACACAACGCTGAAGACATCACTTCGCTGGCAAGATTGAACGCTTTAGTCGCTGGATACCAGACAGGTCACTACGAGCCGGATTCCTTGACAGATCGGCTCGCACTTGCGTTGACCAGGCTGCGTGATGAACCCAAGGTCGAGTCACTCAGTGTCGTTGTCGATATCTGTCTCGAACCGGCGGCACCGGCCACACTGCGCCGGAAAGCCATCATCGACGCGACGATGCATGGCAAACGGCTCGACGCCTGGCATCTACTGGAGCGAATCTGGTCTCAAGCACTCCACGACGCATCGGCGGGCGTTCGGTCGGTCGCGGTAGTCGAACTTGCAAAGTATTACGAGCATCGCGTGCGGGACTATCACCAAGCGCTGACGATCGTGGAGCAAGCGATCGACGGCGCTCGATTGCTGGGGGATCGACGACACCTGGTCGATCTGCAGCATCGCCGAACGCGTCTCATGAGAAAGGTTGAGGGGCTATGACAGCCAATGCGCCGAACAAGCTGGCTGCGCTCGTGATCCTGGATGGATGGGGCATCGCTCCGGATGGACCGGGCAATGCAATTTCGCTCGCCAAGACCCAGCGGTTTGACCAGCTCATACACAACTATCCGCATACCCAGCTTTCGACGAGCGGACGCGATGTCGGCCTGCGAGACGGTCAGATGGGCAATTCAGAAGTCGGCCATCTCAATATTGGCGCAGGGTTCGTCGTGAATCAGGCTCTCACACATATCGACCTGGCAATTGAGGACGGATCGTTCTTCTCTAACGACGCACTCGTCGCCGCAATGCAATCGGCTCTCGATAGCCAGCGTCCCCTGCACTTGCTCGGGCTGGTGTCCGATGGAGGTGTGCACAGCCACATCGACCACCTTATCGCCTTGATCCAGATGGCCAAGAGGCAGGGAATCTCCAACCTGGTGATCCACGCGATCCTCGACGGCCGGGATACTTCGCCGACTGGCGGAACTGGCTACTTGCAGACGGTCTTGGATACATGCGCCGAAGTGGGGATCGGACGGGTCTGTTCGATCGTTGGGCGTTACTATGCGATGGATCGCGACAAGCGTTGGGAGCGGACTCGCGTGGCGTTTGACCTGCTGGTGAATGGCACGGGAGAATCGACGCTCGATCCTATCGGAACCATCAAGGAGCATTACAGGAATGACAATACTGATGAGTTCATGATGCCGATTGCGGTCGGTGATGATGTGAGCCAAACGCGCATCGGACCGGGCGATTCCGTTATCTTCTTCAACTTCCGGTCAGACCGCCCCCGGCAACTCAGTCAGGCGCTGATTGGCCCCGATCCCGATGATGCTGACTTCAGTGACCGCCCGGCCGGTATCAAACTCACCACGATGCTGCCGCACGCGACATTCATCGACGCACCTTACGCTTTCGAGCCAGTCGAAGTGGAACATCCGCTAGCCAGCGTCATCTCCCAAGCAGGGCTACGCCAGTTCCACACCGCCGAGACGGAAAAATATGCCCATGTGACCTACTTCATCAACGGTGGCCGGGAGAAGCCGTTCCCTGGCGAAGACCGCAAGATGATTCCGTCGCCGCACGTTGCAACCTACGACCTCCAGCCAGAGATGAGTGCTTCAGGCGTTGCAGATGCCGCCATCGACGCGACTCAAACCGGCAACTACCAGCTCATCATTGTGAATTTCGCGAATTGCGACATGGTGGGACACACGGGCATTATCGACGCCACTATCAAGGCGACGGAGGCAGTCGACACGCAGCTTGGAAAGCTCGTCGATTCGGTGCTCGAACATGACGGGACTCTGCTGATCATCGCTGATCATGGGAACGCCGAACAGATGCTTGTGCCGAATACCGACGCACCGATGACAGCACACACAACCAATCCGGTCCCGTGCATCTTGGTGTCGCCGGATTCGAGCCCGATCAGGAATGCGCCTATGCGAGACGGCGGCAGACTGGCTGATGTAGCACCGACCATCCTCGGTATTCTGGGGGTGACATGCCCGGCCGAAATGACCGGGCAGTCGCTGATCGACGCCTAACGCGCTCGACTGAGGCGGCCGAATGCACTCCAGCCGGCGTAACGAGCGCTATCGCCCAGCTCCTCCTCAATACGAAGCAGCTGGTTGAACTTTTCGACGCGATCCATGCGCGACGGGGCGCCGGACTTCAATTGCCCTGTTCCAGTCGCCACAACGAGGTCGGAGACGAACGTATCGTTGGTTTCGCCGGAGCGGTGGGAGATCACCGCAGTGAAGGCATTGTTGCGAGCCAGGTTGACGGCGTCGAGCGTCTCGCTAAGAGTTCCGATCTGGTTCAGCTTGATAAGAATCGAGTTCGCCGTTTGCTCATCTATGCCGCGCTGGAGTCGTTCAACATTCGTAACGAAGAGATCGTCACCGACCAGCTGAATCCGGTCGCCGAATCGTTCTGTCAGCTTGTGCCAGCCATCCCAGTCATCCTCCGCAAGACCATCTTCGACGGACATGATGGGATACTGGTCAAAGGCTGCTGCATACCAATCGATCATCTCATCGACTGAAAGCTCTTTGCCTTCGCCTTTGAGGTTGTAGGTTCCATCCTGATAGAACTCCGTCGACGCCGGGTCGATCGCCAGAACGATGTCTTCGCCGAGGTCGTACCCCGCCTCTTGAATTGCCCGGCTAATGAGTTCCAGTGCCTCTGAGTTCGAACTCAAGCTAGGTGCGTATCCGCCCTCGTCGCCAACGGCGGTTGAATAGCCCTCGCTGGCTAGCACGAGCTTGAGCTGATGAAACGTCTCGGATGCCCAGCGAAGACCCTCTCGAAACGTTGGGGCGCCGACAGGCATGATCATGAACTCCTGCATATCGACGCTGGAGCCGAACGCGTGCTGGCCACCGTTCAGAATGTTGTACATCGGCACAGGGAGAGTCGTTGCGGAAGGCCCGCCGAGGTAGCGGAAGAGTGGCTGGCCTTCAGAACTAGCGGCGGCGCGGGCAACAGCCAGAGAGACACCAAGCATCGCATTGGCGCCGAGGTTGCTGCGGTCATCGGTCCCGTCGAGATGCACCAGATAATCGTCAATGGCGCGCTGGTTGAACGGACTCATGCCGATGATCGAAGGTCCGATGTCTTGGTTGACATTACCGACCGCCTTCAACACGCCTTTTCCGTCGTACCGATCAGCATCGCCGTCTCGTAGTTCCAAGGCTTCATGCGCACCCGTCGAAGCTCCCGACGGAACGGCAGCTCTCCCCCATGCGCCATCGTCAAGAAATACGTCAACCTCGACCGTAGGATTCCCGCGAGAGTCCAAAATTTCTCTGGCATGGACGTGCTCGATGCGTACCGCCATGGTTGTTCATTCCCTCCTCGTAATCGCCCGAAACTGGGTATTCCGGCGAATTCGTTCCTGTTGTTATACTCTGACCGGCTGTGATGGAGACAGATCTCGACAGCGCACTCAAAGAGACGGTCGGTCCACGGCTGAAAGCTGACTGGAGCATAGCGCACGAGGTATTCACTCCGGAGCCGGTGGGTGAAGGCGGATCGCTAGTAGTTCACCATGGTCACTCCCCATTATCGGAGTAGGTCATCGACGAGATGACCGGTGAGAACGGCACTTAACGAGCCGAATCAGGGTGGTACCGCGTGGCACTCCTCGCCCCTGGGCGTGGGGTGTTTTTTGTTGACCGAAACGAGACCAGAATGGCAAACAACACGGAACGCTTGAGAACCAGCGCGCTGGCATCGTTAGAGAAGACTGAGGACCAGGCAGGGCTTGCTGAATGGCACCGCCAGATGCTCGGTCGCAACGGAGAGATTAGCCAAGCGCTGCGCGCGATTGGTCAGCTTCCGGCTGAGGAGCGGCGCGACGCTGGCCAGGCGCTGAACGCACTGCGGCTCGAACTAGAAGAACAATTCGCGGAACGGCAGGATGTCATTCGCTCGGCGGAGCGTGACAAGCAAATCGCGTCCGAAGCGGTCGATGTCACGATGCCGGGCCGCCTACATGCAATTGGCGGGTTACATCCGCTAACGCAGATGAAGCGGGAGATTTGCGACATCTTCGCGCACCTCGGCTTTCAAACTGTCGAGGGTCCCGAAGTTGAATATGGGAAATACAGCTTTGACATGCTGAACATCCCGTCGAACCACCCTGCCCGCGATGTTTGGGACACCATCTTTATCGAGAGTGAGGGTGAAGAGGTAACGCTGCGTCCCCATACATCACCCATGCAGGTGCGGGTTATGCTCAGCCAGGATCCGCCGGTTCGGGTAGTGGTGCCGGGACGGGCCTATCGCTATGAGGCGCAGGACGCCACGCACGAGTGGCATTTCCAGCAAGTCGAGGGACTGGCCGTCGATAAAGGCATCACGATGGCCCAGTTGAAGGGAACGCTCGCGGAATTTGCACGCCAGATCTTCGGTGCCGGTCGAAAGGTGCGATTCCGCTGCGACTTCTTCCCGTTCGTCGAGCCGGGAGTTGATATGTCGATCGACTGCCCGTTCTGTTCAGGAAAGGGCTGCCGCATTTGCAAGCAAACTGGCTGGATCGAGATCCTCGGCGCGGGCATGGTTCACCCAAATGTTCTTCGCAATGTCGGCTATGACCCAGATATCTATAGCGGTTGGGCATTTGGAATGGGTATCGAGCGCCTGACTATGATCAAGTACGGGATCAACGACATTCGCAGTTTTTATCAAAATGATCTTCGATTCCTGAGCCAGTTCCATCGCGTGCGGCTCTAGGCTCGTATTGACCGATCTGAAGGGATATCTGCGACATGGAAGTGCCGGTACGCTGGCTCAGGGAATACGTCGACACAGATCTCGATGCGATGGAGATCGCTCGCAAATTGACGATGGCCGGCCTCGAGGCTGAGAAAGTCACGACCATCGGCGAGCATTGGGGCAATTGCTACATCGGGCTCGTTGAACGCGTCGAACGTCATCCAGATGCCGATCGCCTGGTGCTTGCAACAGTGAATGCAGGCGAGCACCAACTGACGGTCGTGACCGGTGCACCCAACATCGCTGAGGGACAGAAGGTCGTGCTTGCCCTCGCTGGTGCGCAGCTCTGGGACGCCTATTCTGATGAACCAAAGCTCAAGAAACTCAAGCCATCATCGATCCGAGGCATTCGCTCCGAAGGCATGGTCTGCTCCGAGAAAGAACTGGGACTATCGGACGAGCACGAGGGTATTCTGGTGCTCGAAGATGAGGCACCAGTCGGTACTGCGTTTCGCGAATGGTACGGCGATGATGTCATCGAATTTGAGATCACGCCGAACCGCGTTGACGCGTTCTCGATGGTGGGCATTGCCCGCGATCTCGCCGCGCTTCTGGAACAGCCGTACCGCCTCCCAGGCCTGGCTGACTTAACCACCGTGAAACGAGCGGATGAGTCGATCACGATCGACGCGCCAGAGCATTGTGGCCGGTACAGCGCGACTCTTTTCGAGAATGTGACCGTGGAGCCCTCCCCAACCTGGCTCCAGCGTAGGATCATCGCGGCCGGGATGCGGCCGGTGAACAACTACGTCGATATTTCGAATTATGTCATGTGGGAGGTCGGACACCCAACCCACCCCTTCGATGCTAATTTGCTCGCTTCGAACGAGATAGTCGTTAGGCTTGCGAGGCCGAACGAAGTGATCGAAACAATCGACCACGTTCGTCGTGAGCTGGACCCTGAGACGCTGGTGATCGCCGATCGCGAGAAAGCCGTCGGCATTGCCGGCATCATGGGCGGCGTCGGGACGGAAATTACCGAAGAGACGAAGAACGTCCTGCTGGAAGCCGCGTGGTTTGTGCCCTCAACGATCCGCCGCTCTACTCGCATGCTCAAGCTCAATACCGACGCCAGTGCCCGGTTCGTCAGAGACATTGATCCAAATGGGGCCGAGGTTGCCGCGCGTCGATTCATACAGCTCGTCAATGAGCTTGACCCTGGCGCCACAGTTGTGCAATTTGCCGATCAGTACGTCGAACGCCGAGAACCTCGCCAGGTGGTGTTGGAATACAAGCGAATTGAACGGTTGCTCGGGATGTCAATTCCACTTGAGCGATGTCTGGAGATCCTCGAGCGACTGGGGTTGAGTCCGTCGACCGAGCACCTGGCCGACGACATCCGAATCGTCACCGAGGTGCCGACGTTCCGAAACGACATCGAGCAAGCGGCGGATCTGATCGAAGAGATCGTCCGGATCGATGGCTATGACCATCTACCCGAGGCCATGATGCACGGCACGGCCGCGCCAATCATCCGAGATCCTGCGCGCCTGGTCGATCAGGTCGTGCAGAATGCACTGGTCGAAGCAGGGCTGCAGGAGGTGCAGACGTATACGATGGTCAGTGACGATGATCTGATAGCACTGACAGTCGACCAAACCTCAGTGCCCTCAGTTATCGGTGGCTTTCCCAGACCGGAAGCGGACTTCGTTCGCGCCACCAACCCGCTGCGAAGCGACTGGACCCTGATGCGCCCGACGTTGATGCCATCGTTGATGAAGATCGTGGCTGAGGATCGGAAGTATTCCGAGCGCGTGGCGATCTTTGAGACGGCGCGAACCTATCAGCCGACGGGAGAGCCGGGCGCGTTGCCTGACGAGCGCCGAACGGTGTCGATTGCGATGACCGGCAATCGCGAGCCATTCGGTATTCACGAACCAGCCCCAACCGATCTTGACTTCTTCGATCTGAAAGGTTGTGTCGAGCTAATGCTTACACGGCTTGGAGTCGGCAACGCAGAGTTCGTGCCAGTTGAGCACCCGTCACTGCAGCCTGGCCGCACAGCCGCGCTGCAAATCGATGGCATTCAGGTTGGAGTACTTGTAGAGGTGCATCCAGCAGTTTCCGAGCACTTCGAAATCGAATCGCGCCTGTCGTTCGCAGAGATTGATCTCGAGAGCTTCGCATCAACACTTCGCGAGAACTGGCAGTCAGCGCCCGTCGGCCGATTCCAGCCGGTGCATCAAGACTTCGCGATCGTGGTGGATGAGAGCGTTTCGGCGGGACAGGTTCGCGAGGCGCTCGTCAATGCGACGTATCCGCTTGGGAGCGAGATCCGCTTGTTTGACGTGTACCGCGGCGCTGGACTCGAGGACGGCACCAAGAGCCTCGCCTACCGCATTACGTTCACCGCGCCCGATCGCGAGATAGCCGACCACGAACGTGAGCGCATCCGCACGCGAATCGAGAAGACGCTCAAGAAACAGGTGGGCGGCACGCTACGCACGTAGCACACTAGTGTGACGTTCGTCTGCATCGGAGCAGGGAGACAGATCATCGCATCAGAAAAGCCACTAACACCAGCTGCCGAGATTGCGCGTGCCCGCGGGCTCTATGATCGCTTGCCGGAGGAGCTGGCAAAGCTCAACCAGCTCCAATCCCTCATGACCGAGACCATCACCTCACGGGGCTACCGCATGGTTGAGACGCCGACGCTGGAGCACACCGAGCTTTTCCTTCGCAAGTCGGGTGGAGAGCGCATCTCGCAGCTGTACAACTTCCAGCATCGTGGTCGTGCGCTTGCGCTGCGGCCAGAGCACACCGCGTCGATCATGCGCGTGTTCGTTAACCAGTTGCAGTCGGAACCACTGCCGCTTCGCCTTGGATATTGTGGCCCGGTATTCCGCTACGAGAGCCCGCAGGCTGGCCGTTCGCGCCAATTCACTGAATTGGGTTGCGAGCTGATCGGTGCCTCCGGAGCGGCCGCGGATACGGAGATCGTCGATCTGGCAATCGATTGCGTTCGGCGCGCCGGCGTCGAAAAACCGTACGTCGTCCTTGGCCATTTGGGAGCGGTAATCAGCTATTTGAATGACTTAGGTCTCGACCACCGCGTTCAAGACTGGCTGCTCTGGTCGATGGAGCGTATGCGGCGCGGCGACGAATCCGTCGAAGAGATTCCGACCTACCTCGCTCATGACGATGTTGATGACCGGACTCCAGAGTCCGCGTTGACGGAAGAGGCTGCGCGGGCACTTATCGAACGGCTCGCTCCGGAAGTGCCTCCAGGCGGCAGGACAATTGACGAGGTCGTTCGCGGGTTGACCACCCGAGCGAATAGGGGAAGGAACCGCCCGCGAATTGAGAAAGCCCTCGCATTGGTGCGCGAACTTATCGAATGCGCCGGGCCGCCACAGTCGGCGATACCGGCTCTGCGCTCCATCGCCGAGCGCTACGGAATCCAGTCGGATGCGCTCAACGAGGTTGAGCAGGTCTGCGACGCGCTCTACGGCTATTGGGGTGATCGGATAGATATCCAACTGGACTTCGGGCTCGGTCGCGGATTGCGCTACTACACCGGGCTCATATTCGAGATCTACCCGAGCGACAGCGATCAATTACAGCTCTGCGGTGGTGGCAGGTACGACGATCTCGCAACGAGCCTCGGGGCACGCAAGCGCTACGCAGCGTGCGGCTTCTCTCTGGGAATCGAGCGTCTGCTTACACTCAGCACGCTTGAACCTGATGCGCCGCGTCCGGTCGTGCTAGTTAACGGCCCAAACGTCGAACGCAATTTGAGCGTAGCTGCTGCACTGCGCGAGGCAGGTTGGGTCACCGAGCTTGGAGCGCGTGGACGGTCAGAAAGTGCAGCCAAGCGCTGGGCGGCGCGACGCGGTCTCGCGGCAATTTGCATTCCTGGAGAGAACGAGTTCGAATTGATCACAATCCGTGACGACCGGACAATCACCCTCCGTGAAGCTCCAAGACCTGAGGACGTGCTGGCATGAATCAGTCAATCCTCAGAGTTGGACTTGCCAGCAAGGGATCATACGAAGAAGCGACGAACCGGTTTCTGGCCGCGGCCGGTCTTCCTGTCGTGCGCCCCAACTCGCGTCAGTACATCGGCAGCATCGGTGGACTGGACCGCGTGGAAGTGCTATTTCAGCGACCAGAAGACATCGTGCACAAGGTCGCTGATGGCACGATCGATATTGGCATCACCGGCTATGACCTGGTAGCGGAGTATGCCATCGATGACCCGAATGTCTTCGTCGTCATCGAGGATCTGGGCTTCCGGCGCTGCGAGCTCGTGCTTGCGATTCCAGACTACTGGCTGGATATTCAGACGATTGACGACCTCGCGGATCTGGCAGTGCGGTACAAGCGAGACGGCCGTGAGCTGCGGATTGCCACCAAATTTCAGAATTTGACAACTGAGTTCTTGTTTCGCCAGGGCATCAACTACTTCTCTACGATCAACGCTGCCGGAGCGCTGGAGGCCGCCCCCGGGCTTGGCTACGCAGACGTGATCGCCGACCTCACACAATCTGGCGTCACACTGCGCGACAACCGCCTCCGTGTGCTGGACGGCGGCGTGATTCTCAAGGCGCAGGCATGCCTAATCGGTAATCTCAAGAATTTGGCATCGAGTCCGGCGTTGCTGGAGCGAAGTCGTGGGTTTATCGAGCTAATCGAAGCAAGTCTTCAAGCCCGACAGTACATGTACGTCACCGGCGATATTCGCGGGGTCGACGAACAGGAGATCGTTCGGCGCATTACCGCCGATGTGAGCCTTGCAGGCGAGCGAGGGCCAACGATTGCCCCGGTCTATGCCAAGGACGGCACAAGCGAACAGTGGTTTGCGGTCTCACTGATTATTCGACGAAGTCGCGTCCATGCGGCTGTCGATCACTTGCGAGCAGCGGGGGCGGCGGGTGTCACTGTCCAGAAGACGGACTATATGTTTGGTCCCACCTCGTCCGCATTTGATCGCCTAAAGATCAATATCGATAACCCACGTCATTAGGGAGCAAGAATGGGAATTCGCGTCTTTCAGAACGCCGAAGAAGGTCGAGCATTCATCACCGCCAACCGAAACATGCGCGCTTCAGAGCTTTCGCCGGGAATGGCCGAGGGTGTACGCCGGATCTTTGGTAAAGACCTGACGGCCGAGCAGGCAGTCCAGCGGATCCTCGACGATATTCGCGCCAATGGTGACGCAGCCGTTCTCGACTACACCGAGCGAATCGACGGTGTGGCGGACCGCCCCATTGAAGTGAGCAGCAGCGAGATCGATGCCGCCGTTGAGCGTGTCGACCGTGGGGTGTTCGAGGCATTGAAGGTCAGTGCAAGTCGTATTCGAAAGTTCCATGAACAGCAGAACGTATCCTCCTGGATCAATTTCGATCAAGAAGGCGCCATTGGTCAGCTCATGCAGCCTATCGAGCGCGTGGGAGTCTACGCGCCAGGCGGTGCCGCGCCCTATCCCTCCTCAGTGCTCATGAGCGCAATCCCGGCCAGCGTCGCTGGCGTCGATGAGGTTGTCCTCTGTGCACCCCCAGAGCGCAGTGGCAACGTGGCGGACGTGACGCTCGTTGCGGCTAGAATCGCTGGGATTTCACGCGTATTCGCGATCGGCGGTGCGCAAGCTATCGGGGCAATGGCCTACGGCACGGAGAGCGTGCCCAAGGTCGACAAGATATTGGGACCGGGAAACATCTTCGTGGTCCTGGCGAAGCGGCTCGTCTTCGGTGATGTCGGTATCGAGTCGCTCCCTGGACCGACAGAGACCCTGCTGATCGCCGACGAAACTGCGAGCCCTGAACTTTGCGCGGCTGATCTACTAGCGCAAGCGGAACACGACCCGATGGCCAGTGCGATTCTCGTGACGACATCTCAGACGCTGGCAGCGGATGTGCAGCGAGAGATAGAGACACAGGTGGCCGCGCTATCGCGAGCAGACGTTATCAATGCGTCGCTCGATAAGACCGGCGCAATCGTCATCGTGCCGAATATAGATGAGGCATTTGATATCGCTAACGCCTACGCTCCCGAACACCTCTGCCTGCTCGTCGCTGAACCCTGGCAGCATATCGGCAAAGTCCGGAATGCCGGTGGAATCTTCGTCGGCGAGAACTCCCCAGAGGTAATCGGGGACTACGTGGCAGGACCGAGCCACGTCATGCCGACGGGACAGACCGCCAGGTTCGCGTCCCCAGTCAACGTGCTGGACTTTTTGAAAGTAATCTCAGTCGTTGGGATCAACGGCGCGACATTCGATGCCATTGCGCCCTCGGCAGCGAGAATAGCTCATGCAGAGACACTCACCGCGCACGCAGCGGCCGTCGAACGACGCATGACACGCCGTAAGCGCTAACGCTGATCGATATGCTGCAGCGAGGCGATGACGCGCTCCTCGACTGTCAGATTGTCCCGACTATCGACAGAGGTCAACGCTGCGCGAGCTTCGGCGGCAGTATAGCCCAGAGCCTGCAAGGCATCGATTGCTTCGCGATCTCGATCATCGACTGACGAGATTTCGAGTGCCAGCTCGCTCGGGATCTTGCGTTTCAGGTCAAGGATGATCCGCCCCGCGGTGACCTTGCCAACACCGGGAGCTTTCGAAAGCAAGCCAGTATCGTCGTTGGCGATTGCCTCGTAGAGCTTCGCTGGCGGCGACATCGAGAGCAGGCTCAACGCCGCGCGAGGCCCGACACCATTCACACTTATGAGCAGCTCAAACAGCTGCAGCTCGGCCGATGTCAAGAAGCCATAGAGCGTAAGCGCATCTTCCCGGACAGCCAGGTGCGTCAATAGTTCGACTTCATCACCGGTCGAGCCGGCTGAGCTGAGCGTGCTGGCCGGTGCAAGCACCCGCAGTTGCACACCACCAATGTCAATGATGAGTGCCTGTTCCTCGACCCGGGAGACCAATCCTCGAATTCCAGAGATCACGTTCAGCGCTCCAGACCGTAGACAGTGGCCGCGTTTCCACCAAGTATGGCCGCACAGTCCGAATCTGGCACGACAGCTCGCACTCTATCGAGCAGCGGCTGCTGACCTAACACTGGAAAGTCGCTACCGAAGAGTATGCGATCGGGGCCGCAGATGCGTGTGACCGCTGGAAAGATGCGAAACCGGTAGAGGTAGGTCGTGGCAGCAGTGTCGTAGGTGACGTTGCGTGTAATCTCTCTGATCTCGGGCATAAGTTCGTGAAACGGCAAGCCGCCGCCCCAGTGAGCAAAGACCACTGGCTGGTCGGGAAACCGGCTGAGGAAGACGATCAACCGCTCCGGCGTCGCAGTTCCCTTGCCCGGATAGACATGGCCGACAGGCTCACTTGCGTGGAACATGACCGGCACCTTGCGATATCGACAGAGCTCCATCACGTCGGCCATTGGTGCTGGGTCAGTGAAATCGAACCCTTGCGCATCGGCGTTCAGCTCGCCAACGCCCAGTGCACCATGGTCGAGCGCGTCGGCCACGTCTTGAACCGCGTGGGTATCATGCGGCATTACCGTCGCCAGAAATGACAGCCTGGCTGGATATTGGCGACAGATCTCGGCCATCCAGGCATTCTGCTCGCGACACCGCCCAGGATCGTTCCAGGGGAAGCCCGCGATGATCGAGCGCTCGATGCCAGCATGGTCCATGCTCTCGATCAGCTCGCGTTCGCTTGTCAGAACAGCTTTGGGATTCTCGTAGAGATGACCAAACCAATGGTCGACCTGAAGCAGCCGATCGCGGTCTCGCTGGACATCGTCGGAGAACGCATGCACATGTGCGTCGATGACCTGCGTCATGACTATCCGAGCATCACGATCAAGACGGCTGCGGCAATCAAAATGATCAACCCCAGTAGGACAATGGCAGGCACCAACATGGACTCGAACCGACCAGCGGCAACTGGCTCTTCTGGGGGGTAGAGTTCGCTGATCGGTGCCATCCAGAGCAGGAGTGCGGTCAAGTTATCAGTCGACCCGTTCGCCAGCGCATGTGAGATCAACGCACGCGATCCCTCTTCCGGATCGACATCGCTGATGATCTGGCGCATCTCGTCGAGATCCAGATAATCGTGAATGCCGTCCGAAGTGAGCAGCAGGCGGTCTTTAGGCAGCAGCGTCAGTTCGTAAATATCAATCGTCACACGCTCTTGCTGACCCAGCGCGCGCGTCACGATGTTCTTGTGGCCCGAATTTCGCGCCTCAGTCTCGCTCAACACACCCATCTTGACTTGCTCAGCCACCAGCGAGTGGTCTTCAGTAACTTGCGTCAGCGATCCGGCGCGCAACAAATAGGCACGGGAATCGCCAACGTTGGCGATAGTCAGCTCGTCGTCGACGATAAGCGCGGCCACCAACGTGGTGCCCATCAGCTGGTCGGTGCCGTTGGCGACACCTTGGGAGTAAATATCCTGGTTTGCCGCCCGGAAGGCGCGGCGCAAAATGACGCTGACATCCGGATCGTCCAGCGTTTGCATATGCTCGACCAGGGTATCGATGGCCATACGCGAGGCAACGTCACCGCGACTATGACCGCCCATTCCGTCGGCGACGGCCATCAGATATGCTTCGGAGCCTCCGGTTGCACCCGTGGAAAGCGGGCCATGGAACTCGAGATCTTGATTTCGGTCGCGAGCGTTGCCAATATCCGTTGCCGCGCCGACGACGATCTCGCTCTCTTCCACGCTAATTCTGACCTTACCTACAACGAATTCCGTGCTTGTAACGACAGTCGAGTGTCGAAATCACCCGGCCAGTATCATACGATACCGCAGGAGCAGCCCCGTCCAACAGCTTTGACCTGATGAGTGAGCCGCTCACCATCACTGACTGAGGGAGAAGGCGATTATTCATGCGACATCTCACGTTGATCTCGTTCATGCTGATACTCCTTGTCGCAGTCATGGCTGGTTGTGGGGGAGAAGACGACGATGCAGCTGAGGATCTCAACGTAGACGAGATCCTGGAGAATGCGGCCAAGCAATGGGAAACGGTGGAAACAGCGCACTTTGAGCTTGATATTGACGGGGAAACCTATCTCGATGACGCGGGGACGATCCAGCTCAAGGACGCATCGGGCGACATGCGACGACCCGATGCAGTCAAGGCAGAAGCAAGCATCAGCGTCACGCTCCTCAATGTGGACGTCTCGTTGATATTCATCGGCGGCAAGACCTATATGACAGATCTCTTCACCGGTTCGTGGGTGGAGGCTCCAGGCGACTTCAGTTACAACCCCGCCGTACTGCTGAGCGACGACCAGGGACTGTCACACGTGCTCCGTTCGCTGGATAACGCTGAGCTTCAGGGTAATCAAGATGTTGACGGAAACGATGCCTATCACATCACTGCCAGCGTGCCAGGCGACGTCGTAGCAAGCCTGACCGCGAACGCGATCAACGATGCCGCCGTCGATGTAGAAGCCTGGATAGATACCGACACGTCGAATATTCTCCGCGTCAATGTGGCTCAGCCAGGAGACGACGAGCCGACTGTCTGGAAGATCAGCCTCTCTGATTTCGGGAAACCCGTTGAGATCACTGCGCCAGATCTCTAGCGAGCGCGGCGACTGGCTCGCCATCTGGCCAGCACTCGGCGTTGTCCTGCTTGCAGCGCTGGATCTCACGGTCGTTGCGCCGGTGTTGCCAACGGTCATCGACGATCTGGGTATCAACACCATCGATGCCGACCGGTACGCCTGGATCGTGCTCACCTATCTCGTCGCCTATACCGTGACGACACCGATCAGCGGTCGGCTCTCAGACTGGCTCGGTAGGTCCACAGTTTTCATGGCAGCGCTTGCGCTATTCGCGATAGGGTCCATCGTCACCGCCATCGCAGGGGATCTCTCAACAATCATCATCGGTCGCGGCCTACAGGGGCTCGGCGGTGGCGCCATGTTGCCAGTGTCGATGGCATTGGTCGCCGACGTCACGCCGATCAACCGTCGTGCCGCCACGCTAGGACTCGTGGCAGCAGTTGACACATTCGGGTGGGTGCTCGGTCCAGCCTGGGGATCAATCGTCAGCGCGTTGTTTGGGACCTGGAGAGCGATCTTCTGGTTGAACGTGCCGCTCGGGGTTATTGCCGCTCTCTTGCTTCTGAAGTCCAACGTCGGCGCCCGTCGCGCCGAGCGCGGTGCGATGCCGCCAATCGCCAGCGTGGCGGCTCTAGCACTCGCGCTGCTGACTTTCACGATCGGGATCTCAGCAGGTGATGCGTCAGGTAGTGACCAAACCACGGCTGTTCTGGGTGGAAGCGAAAGCCCGATTGCCGGGTATCGCTGGATCTTCATCGGGGCCAGCGTGCTCGCTTTTGTTGCGTTCGGGATCGCCGAGTGGAGGTCGCAACGTCCGCTGATTCCTCGTGAGCTGTTGAGGTCAATCCCATTTCGTGCCGCTACGGGCGCAAACCTGCTGGTCGGTGCAGCCATGATCGTGGCAATGGTGAATGCCCCACTCGTGACGACGCTTAGCGAAGATGCAGACGATCTGGGATTGACCTCGGCCGTGTTGCTCGGTGGATTCACACTGCTTATGGCGCATGGCGCACTGCTCGGAGGAAGACTCATGCGCCGCGCGAATGCAGCATGGACAACCTGGACTGGTCTCATCCTGGCGACTGTGGGGTTCATCGCTACAGCACTCTGGTGGGGAGTCGACACACCGCTGCTCGAACGAACACTCACGCTTGGAGTAGCGGGACTTGGCTTGGGGATCGTCATCGCTCCGATCTCGGAGCGTGCCATCGCAGCCGCGAAGGTGCGCGACTACGGGCTGGCATCGGGCGTGGTGCTGCTCGCCCGGCTGATCGGCATGAGCGTCGGGCTAGCGATTGTGACACGTTACATGGTTGTGCGCATCGAGAATGAGGTCTCAGCGCTGCCTGCAGTACGACCTGAGCCCGGCGAATCGACCAGTGAGTTCTTCAACCGCCAGCGCGAGATTCTTGAGCAGTTCGTCATCCCGATCACAAGTGACACGATCAATGAGACGTTCTACATCGCAGCTGGCTTCTGTTTGGTTTGCCTGATCATCGCTCGCTGGCTCGTTGTCAAGCGAGAACGCTAGGAGCTGATCGCCTGCCTCAGATTTCGGATGCCGTTCTCTGGGCCGTCATCATGCTTGAAGATCGCTGAGCCAGCAACTAGCCACTCAGCGCCCGCTTCAACCACACTGCGTGCCGTAGCAACATTGACGCCCCCATCGACCTCGATGACTGGCGCATGCTCCATGCCGGTCAGCATGTGCCTCAGCTCATCAAGCCGGTGCAGGGATCGTTCGATGAACGATTGACCGCCAAATCCGGGGTTGACGCTCATGATCAGCACGAGGTCAACGTCACCGAGAAGATCAACGACCGCGCGCACTGGCGTGCCCGGGTTCAGCGCAATCCCTGCTCGCCCGCCAGCTTGCTTGATCTGTTGGATCGCGCGGTGGATGTGCGGCGTCGCCTCTGCGTGGACAGTGACCAGATCTGCGCCGGCTTCAACGAACTGTTCAACGTATCGCTCTGGCTGCGTGATCATAAGGTGCACGTCAAGAAATGCGTCGGTATGCTGACGCGCTGACGCGACGACGGGAATGCCGATCGAAATGTTCGGCACGAACGAGCCATCCATGACATCCAGATGCACGACCTCAATCCCTGATGCATCGAGCGTTTCAAGTGTCGCTCCAAGCGTCGCGAGATCACTGTCCAGAATTGACGGTGCGAGTTGCACACCGGTTGGCATTTCTCTCACGGGGTTCCCTCGTTCTACGGCTCTCAACCACGCATCTCGATATGATGAGATCTTACAGAGAGGAGCCAGAGACGTGCAGTTTGGACGCTCGCACAGGCAAAGCGGCAGAGGACGAATAGCTGTTGGACTCACGCTCTCGATAACGTTCTGGATCATCGCCTGGAGCCAGACAACACCTCTCGCGGCACATACATTCTTTCCGCTTTGGCTTGGCTATATTCTCACCGTTGACGGGTTGTGTAGTCTGCGTGGCCGCACGTCGCTGCTGCAGCGTGCGGGTCCACGCTGGCCGCTCCTCTTCGCGCTTTCGATACCCGTCTGGTGGCTGTTCGAGGCGCTCAACCTCCGGCTCGACAACTGGCACTACCTCGGCACCGAAGGAGTTAGTTCGATCGAGTATGCAATTCGCGCCAGCATTGCGTTCTCCACCGTTATTCCGGCAGTGATAACGACGAGTGAGCTCATCGACAGCTTCGAATTCAATCTACTGCGCAGACTCGGCCGGCTCGAATTTGGATCACACGGTCATTTGCTAGTCCATTTGACCGGTTGGGTCATGCTCATCCTAATGCTCATTTGGCCTCAGTACTTCTTTCCTTTCTGCTGGATATCGGTCTTCTTCATCGCAGACCCGATCGCAACGCGGTTTGGCGCACGAACACTCTCTAGCCTGGCGTCGGAAGGCCGGTGGAAAGCAGCCCAGAGTCTCGCGCTGGGAGCGTTGATCTGTGGATTCTTCTGGGAATTCTGGAACTATTACGCAATGCCGAAGTGGCAGTACGACGTGCCGTTCGTCAGCATTGTGCACGTCTTCGAAATGCCGATCCTTGGCTATGGCGGGTATATTCCATTTGCGTTTGAGCTCTATACGTTTGTGATTCTTGTCCGTGCAATGGTCCCGTCACTGGGTTTGCCACAGCCATTGCCTAAGTCAACTTCACGGCAGAATCAATGGCGGGAGTACCAGTGAGATCCAATTCTTCCTTATAATCGTCTCTGGTGCCCACGTGTCAATCGTGTCATTTAGAACGAAATCATCCATGCTCGGAACGCTTGACAGGTTTGAAGGATTCTTTCAGCGAGTGATGGAAGACTCGGTCGGCCGAATCTTCCGCACACCGGTGCAGCCTGCGGAGATTGGCAGGCGGCTGCAGCGTGCCATGGACCAGCAGCAGGTCGTGACTGTCCAGGGCATGCTGGTGCCAAACGACTACCGGGTGGTGATGAATCCGTCAGACATGGTTATCTTCGCCGACTTTATCCCGTCACTCTGCCGCCAAATGGAAAACTGGCTCGCCGAGATCGTGCTTGAGAAAAACTACAAGACGGTTGACCGCATCCGCGTCAGCATGATCGGCAACAGTAACGTGCGACGACGAACGATCAATATCGAGAGCGCGGTTGTTGAGTTCGAAGATTCTGACCGCCGATCTGACGAAGAGGTCCAGCGCACTGAGGTCCTGCGAGTTCTGGAGGAGACGGGCAATCTGCCACCGCTCTATCTGCGCTTTCTCTCGGGATCGAACCAAGGCGAATCGATCATGGTGCGAGAGCCGGAAGTCAGCATCGGGCGTTCACTAGATAACGGCGTCGTCGTAAATTCGCTGGAGGTATCTCGCCACCATGCGCGGATTGAATACACTGACGACTCGTACTGGCTGATTGACCTGGGCAGTACGAATGGATCGATCTTGAACGGAGAACGTGTCCGCCGTGGCAAGCTTCATCCCGGAGACCGGCTGGTGCTCGGTAATGTCTCCATCGAAGTTTCAGACACAGGGCGTGTTTGATGTCTGAGGTCCAAAACGGTGATTCGTTTCGCTACGCGGTGATCATACATGCCGAATGAACTCCCATTCGACTGGTTTGTGCTTGTACTCCGTGTCCTATTCATCTTCTTGATCTACTTCTTTGTCTTCCTGGTCATCCGGGTTGTCTCGCGCGAGCTACGCAGTGCAGCATCCGCTGGCGCTGAAGAGCCACGATTAAGCGGAGGACTGCTGGTCGCCGAGGCTGGCGAGAGCCGGCTGCGAGCCGGGAGAGTCATCCCACTCGATCCAGTCACCGTCATCGGACGCGATCGGGACGCCACGATCGTCGTGGAAAGCAGCTTCATATCAGGCGAGCACACCCAGATTACCTGGGACCACGGCACCTGGTGGATCTCTGACCTCCGGAGCACCAACGGCACCTTCGTCAACGGCCATAAAATCGCCGTGCCCACGCGACTGCGCGAAGGTGACAAAATTGGCATCGGCAATACGCGCTTCGAATTCCTTCGATAACCCTCGTGTGATATGACAGAAAGTCAGATGCCGTTCGTAGTTCAATATGTGCAGACGTCATCGTCAGATGACGATCACCCGGCGAGCAGTCGATTGCTCAGGACTTGCGAGGTGGACCGCTGATGCTCGACAAGAAGCTATCGCTGATTCTCCCCGCCCACAATGAGGCTGAGAATATTGAAGTCGTGGTGGGTCGAGCGCTAGAGGTTCTTCCTCAAGTCTTTGACCGGCACGAAGTCATCGTGGTCAATGATGGTAGCCGGGACGCTACTGGCGAGATCATTGATCGCTTGGCGGCATCACACGCAACGGTACGTGCCGTACACCACCAACGTAATCAGGGGTATGGCTCCGCACTGCGGTCAGGCTTCAACGCCGCGACCGGTGATCTGATTATGTTCATGGATGCCGACCGTCAGTTCGATATTGCAGACGTCGCGAGACTCGCGCCGTTTGTTCCGAGCTACGACATTGTCGCGGGCTATCGCATTCGCAGGCAAGACGCACTCTATCGTCATATCTACGCCAAGATCTTTGACATCGCGGTCCTGACGCTCTTCGGCGTACATGTCAAGGACGTGGACTGCGCGTTCAAGATTTACGACGCTAACCTGGTCAAAGCGATGCCTCTTACGATGCCTGGTGCCTTGATCAATACGGAGATGCTCGCAATGTCTCGCCGCATGGGCGCGACCATCGTCGAAGTCGGTGTCAACCATTATCCCCGGCTGGCCGGCGTCAGTTCAGGCGGCAGTCCAAAGGTCGTGCTGCGCGCCATGGGCGAAACGATGCGTCTGTGGTGGAGAATGCGCAATATCGATGTTCCGGCGATTGGTCGGGGCGAGCCAGGTCACGGAGGCATCACTCCGCTCACTGGCCTGATCGCTGCAGGGGCGCTCGTGGTGGCCATCACCTCTTGGCTCAGTCGTAAGCGGTAGACGGACTACTGCGAGAGACGCGCCGCCACATCGGTTGCCGGCACGCCCTCAACCCTTACGAGTTTGCGGCGGCCAGTGCTCCCAGCAATGATCTCAATGTCTCGGCTCCTGACACCGAGTTCCTTTGCCAAAAATCGAACCAGCGTCGCGTTTGCAGCACCATCGACCGGCGCTCCAGCGACGCGAATCTTCAACGCATCGCCCTGCTCGCCGACGACTTTGGTCGATCCTGCGCGGGGTTGAATGAGTAACTGGAGGGTAGTGCTACCGTCCGCTTCGCTAAGCCACGCTGGGAGTGGAGTGGTCATGCGTCTCCTGGTTGCCGTTCACTAGAGCGAGCGAGTGTGAGTCCAACCCAGTCGCCCATTACCCGACGCTGAGTGACTTCCCAGGAAAGGGCCTGGAATGCTTCGAGCGTGCGCTGCTCTTTGTCGAGGATAATGCCGCTCAAGATCAGCGTTGCATCGCCGCTTGCGGACACGTCCAGCGAAGCTGCGTTCTCGACCAAGACCTTCGAGATGATGTTCGCAATGACGATGTCGTAGCGCTTACCCACCGGGACCGCGGACGCGATTGATCCAGTATGTGGCGTCACCTGGGCAGCAACGCCGTTGAGCTCGATGTTCTCCGCAAGCGCGCCGGCAGCGTATGGATCAATCTCCACGGCATCAACCTCGTTAGCGCCCATCAGTGCCGCCGCTATGGACAGGATGCCGGATCCCGCTCCTGCATCAAGCACCGACTTACCCGTGATTTGGGCATCTTCCAGCATTACGAGTGCGAGCTCGGTAGACGGGTGTGAGCCTGTTCCGAACGCCATGCCAGGATTGAGATCGATTACGAGGTCTCCTGGCCGCGGGTCATATTCACGCCAGGTTGGCCGGATCACCAGGTGTTTCCCAATTCGAAGCACGGGGAAGTGCTGCTTCCAGGCGTCTGCCCACTCCTCCTCAGCGTGTAGCTGTTCTTGCAGCTCGCCAACGGAGCCGATGCTGCGGATGTACCAAATGCCCTCAGCAAGCGTCTTTCGCGCACTATCGATGTCGCTCTCAGCTGGCACAAAGGTGCGCACCGTTACAGGCCGGGTCGGATCAATCTCAAATCCCTCTCCATCATCGTCCTGTCGATAGGGCTCTTCAATGACCACACCTTCGTTGTGGCCCACACGGCTGAACAGTTCCGAGACCGCTTCAACTGACTCTGGATCGGCAACGACGCTGAATTCCAGCCAGCGACTCTTACCCGGATCACTCATCGACTTTACCCCGGTCGGCTAGCGAAATTTCGGCGCTATCGCCGATGATCGTGCGCACGAGGCGGCCGCGGAGCAACGCGTCTCGACCGACGATGGATCGCCAGAGATTAGCACCCTCGACATACGCGCCTTCGTCAATGATTGAGTCTCGGATGATAGATCCGACGATTTCTGCGTCTGCACCGATGCTGGTATACGGTCCGATGACTGAGTGTTCGACACGTGCATTCGGATCGATGAGGACTGGCGGGATCACGACGCTGCCAGGTAGTTCGAAACACTGACTGATCTTGTCGAGCAGGTACCGATTCGTGTCGAGAAGCGCCTGATTCGTACCTGCATCTTGCCAGACTGTCGCTTCCTGCACGCTGAAGTAATCCCCATCATCGATCATGATCTGGATTGCGTCGGCCAGCCAAAACTCGCCGTCCTCCTGGTTGTCCGATTCGATCTGGCGATCGATTGCGTGCATCAGCTCTTGCGCGTCACGGAAGTAATAGATGCCCATCACCGCCAGATCCGACACTGGCTCTGTTGGCTTTTCGACAAGCTTCGTAACACGACCATCTTCGACGACGACCACGCCAAACCGGCTTGGATCGTCGACTTGGCGAACGAAGAGCGCCCCGTCCACATCCGTTGCGAGCAACGGTGCTAGATCGGCTTCAAAAACCATATCCGGGAACAGGACTACCACTGGGCCATCGACCACGTCTCGAGCCTGGATCAGCGCATGCGATTGGCCGAGCGGATTCTTCTGCTCGACAAACACCGCATCAAAATCATAATTGCGACGAACGTGTGCTTCGATCTGGTCCCCAAGATAGCCCGTGACAAAGACGACTCTCTCGGGTTGGAGCACGGCCAGTCGATCTAAGACATGATCGATCAACGTCTTTCCGGCGACTGTTACCAGTGGTTTGGGCCGGCTCCAAGTTTGCGGCCGCAAGCGAGTCCCCAGCCCCGCAACCGGCAAGATGATTTGCATTCTCGTCTCCCTCTTCGTTGATCCGCGGACCAGCTAGTCTGTAAAGAGTTCCACGACCATCGTACCGTGACGGTTCGACGAGATCGCGGCAATCCCCACTCGATGAAATCCTGGTTGAAGAATATTGGCACGATGACCGGGGCTGTCCATGAGCCCTTGGTGCGCACGATCGACATCTGGTGCGAATGCGAGATTCTCACCAGCCAGGCCGTAGTGAATGCCTGCGGCCTGCAATCGATCAAACGGCGTTCCGGTGACCGGAGAAAGGTGAGCAAAGTAGCCCTCCCGGAACATCTCCCGAGCATGGGCGCGAGCAACAGCCGAGAGCTCCTGATCTAGTGCGAGAGGCCCCACACCGCGTTGCGTGCGTTCGGCATTGACGAGGTCGAGCAAATGCTGTTCGGCGGCGATGTCGACCTTCAGATCTTCATCATCCACTTTGAACGGCAGGATGTACTTGCTGCCCTCAGCCCGAGGAGTGACGGAGTAGAGGTCGGCAATTTTGAAGCCAGTTGCGTCGGCTGCTCGCAACGTCGCGCTAGTCGATGCCCGGTAGAGCCACATCCCCACGCGCGAATTATCGAGCAACGATCCCGCCCTGGTCGTGGTCGGGAAGAACCCGATGAATATCGTAATGACGCTGGCAATCAGCAGGCCGCGCAGCAGTCCAGGAGCAAGGCCAGCGATGCGATCCGCCACACTCACGCCAGGCATGACCCCCGTGATCGCGCGAAACCACCGCACGGCAGGACCGATTATCATCATCGCGGGAATCTGGGTAACGGAATAGATCAGAATAAACGCGATCAGGTTCCGCCAGCCCTGTTCAAGGTTCAGGAAATCAAGCCAGTCCGCCAGACGCAGGTAGAGTTGACTGGCAACGACCAACCCGATAATCGCCGCTACTATTTCATAGGCGCCGAGGATGAATCCTCGCCGGAAGCCGAAGATGAGAGATGTTGCGACAACGATGATCAACATGACATCAAGCAAATTCATGGATTCTCTCGATGCCTCCTCAACTGCCCGCCAGTCGCGTCTGGATTGTACGAGACCCACCTCGTCTCACGGCGGCGTTAGGTCTTTTCAGTGACGACTCACTCGCGCCGCTACGATGCAGTCGTTGTCGGGAGCGGTCCAAACGGACTTGCCGCAGCGATAACGCTCGCTCGCGCCGGCAAGCGCACGATCGTCCTGGAGCGCTCTGACGTACTTGGTGGGGGTATGCATACGGCAGAGTTGACATTGCCGGGATATCGGCATGATCTCTGCTCCGCCATCCACCCACTGGCTGTCAGTTCCCCGTTCTTCCGATCTCTACCGCTGCATCGATATGGATTGCGGTGGGTCTATCCCGAGATCCCTGTGGTTCAACCACTTGATGACGGTCGCGCGATTGCCGGGTACCGATCCCCGCTCAAGACAGCGCGCCAGTTTGGCCAGGATCAGCGCCATTATCTGGCAACGGTCGGATACCTGGTGAAGCATGCAGATCAGTTGATGGCAGATATTTTGAAGCCGATCGGACTGCCGCGGCATCCACTCCTCTTTGCCAGATTCGGGAGTATGGCGCTGCTACCAGCGCGAACGTTTGCCAACCGGATGTTCGCGACAGACAGGGCGCGAGCCTACTTTGCCGGATTGAGTGCTCATTCGATGCTGGAGCTTGAGCGACCTGCCAGCGCTGCATTTGGGCTCGTGCTTGGCCTGCTCGTCCACAGCACCGGCTGGCCATTCCCGAGCGGCGGTGCGGCGGAAATTGCACGGTCCCTGGTGGCATATGCTGAAGATCTAGGCGTCGAATTTCAGCGGGATTATCACGTGAACCAGCTCGATGATCTTCCGTCAGCACAGCGAGTACTGTTCGACATCAGTCCCAAGGAGTTCTTACGAATAACCGGCGATCACTTCCCTTCTTGGTATCGACGCCAGCTCAAGCGCTACACGTACGGTCCCGGGGTCTGCAAGGTGGACTATGCGCTGAGCCGCCCTGTCCCCTGGCAAGCTGACGCATGCCGCAAAGCTGGCACGGTCCACGTTGGCGGATTGTTCGACGAAATCGCGCAGGCGGAGAAAGCAGTGGCCACGGGAAAGCACTCTGCCAGTCCATTTCTCATCGTAGCGCAGCACTCGGTCGCCGACACATCGAGATCGCCTGCAGGCACACACACGCTGTGGGCGTACGCTCACGTGCCGAATGGATCGAGTCTTGATATCTCACCTCAAATCGACGCGCAGATCGAGCGCTTCGCACCTGGGTTCACGAGCCGCATACTCGCGCGACACGTAACGACCGCTGAGGGCTTTGCTCAGTTCAATCCCAACTTCGTCGGCGGAGATATCAACTGCGGTTTAGCGAGCCTGAAGCAGACGATTGCAAGACCGTCGCTGGTCCCACGACCGTACCGGACGCCTGATCCCACAATGTTCATCTGTTCAGCGGCGACACCGCCTGGCGGTGGTGTGCACGGGATGGCTGGGTATCACGCGGCGCAGGCGGCAATTGAGTGATGGAGCAGGCTTACTTGCCCCCGCCCGAGATTCTGCCCGGTTCGACGTCGATCTGCTTGATCGTCATCGAGGTGCGCCGGTGCAGTGAATTCGATGCCCGTTTGTCGGCGCGCAACAAGGCGTTGGCAAGTAGCACCATGAAAGAGACGGCGTAGGCAAGGAATCCGCCGACAAGCATCACGATGCCACTGATCTGCTGGTCTGCCATGGGCGACATGCCCCAGACTCGATCTGCATTGACATATGCGCTGTAAATTGGGTCAGGCGCAAAGGTGAAGACGGCTCCGAGAATCTTTCCACACAGCATTGCCACACCGAGCTGCACCAGGACCATACCGGTGCTGTATTTGTGGTGGCGAGGTAC
>CAYNTE010000022.1:0-1576 GCA_964399615.1 uncultured Thermomicrobiales bacterium | reverse complement strand
GACCACCGTGCAGGCATGGCACGAAGTGCGAGCTGGACTGGACGGCCCATCAGAATGAGCGGAACCGCGACGAGCATCATTAGCAGATGCTGCAACATGTGGACCCAGAAGAGCTCGTCGTTGAACGTATCGATTGGACTGAGCATCGAGACAGCCATCACCAGCAATCCCGCATAGAAAGCGAGTGCATGGCGCTGAGGCCAGTCATGATTCGGCTGTTTGATGCGGATCCGATACAGCCCGTATCCGTAGGCAGCCGCCACAAGCAGGAAAAGGTTCATGTGGATCGCTGTTTCGGCTACGGTGCCGCCGTGAAGAAGCAGATTGAACACGTGTGAGGCTCCGCTGTCTGTGACGTCAAAGACGGCCCAACATGATGAACAGTACCGCAGTCAGAGACCGGAAGCCACTGCCAAAAGAGACTCGAGCGCGTGGATGGGTGCCTTTCTCGGCGTAACAATCGTTGCATTGTATTTCGGGACGATTAGTTGAATTGCGTAGATGTTAATCTAAGCGAATTGCGATTGTGACGAAGATTTCGAACTTGACACCCTTGTCAGTCTAGCGTAAGGTACTGCAGGGAAATGCAAATGTGCGGCATTGAAGCGTCAGCTGTAATCTGGGCACCTCGTTGACGCAGAGCCAGTGGTGCAACCGGCCAGCAGTAATCTGCGCCGGTTTTTCGTTGCCTACTAGATCTTAACGATCTGCCGGTGCGACGGTATCGTGAGGACAGTGACGCAAGCACCATGAGCCGCCGCAATGCTCAGCCAAGTGTTCCGAAACAAGAGATTCAGACAACAGCGGGTCGAGCCTTCGTCCTCGAAAGCCCAGAATCTCGATGCTCAGCACCAGCATCCACGCATAACCGCACGCTTGATCGCATGATCCACGACCAAAACACCACAGCCGCAACATCATCCCGCATCATCGCAAGTAGCTCCATCAACGCCACTCGCGCCTTCACTTTGCTCGTCAAACCGGACCAAAGTACTCAGCAGTGGAGCTTCATATGCGAGGGATAGCAGCATTCTTCAGCAGTGGCCTGACGATCGGCGTCGTTCTGGTCGTTACCATGGGTCTATTATGGTTGCTTTACTACTCCTTCCCACTGGCACTATTCATAATCGCGCCAATTGCAATGCTCTTGATGGATTCAGTGCGCGCTCGCCTGAAGGCTCGAGCCACGGCCGCAGACCGCATGCCAATGACTTCGGATCAAACGGAACGGTAATCGTCTCAAATGTCCTCTCAAACGCTGAGTTCAATTTCTGGCTCAGACTTCGACGACATTTCGCGCGTCGACTTGCGTCCGATCGCAGTAGACGAGATTAGCCAGGAGATTGATCCTGTTGATCATGAAATAGCTCGCCAGATTCCGATGCAGGTGACGCAGTCCGAGGTCCTGATTCCCTTCAGCATCTACGAAAATCACATCGACGTCGCCATCTCACGGCCGCTCAGTGCACAGGCTCGCCAGACATTGCTACAGATGGATATGCCGGTCCGGATCTGGCGGTCGAGCCCATCCGAAATCCTCGATGCCATCGCACGTGCCTGGAAAGTGCCGACACCG
>CAYNTE010000021.1:0-30749 GCA_964399615.1 uncultured Thermomicrobiales bacterium | reverse complement strand
AACCAGATCGCCCGGCGCGTACTCCTGCACATCAAATACAGAGCTCCAGTATTCGGCCGGGTCCTCCGCCGACATCTTCAGCGCCGAAGCGAGCGAGTCGAGCAGGTCCAGGCCACCGGGTGGAACCCAAAGCGGAATCGGCCTCTCTCCAACGTTCGCGGCTCGCCCTGGACCATAGTGGAGCCCATAGCGGTAGGCCACAAGCTCGATCATGTGGTCGGAATGCAGGTGCGAGATGACGATCCCGTCCAACTGTGTCATGTCGGTATGCTTGCGTAGCTCCTGCAGCGTATCCGGTCCGCAATCGATCACGATTTCAGATGACTCGTGACGAACTAGGTAAGACGAACAGCCTTGTCCAGGGTTCGGCCAGGCCGATCCACCACCAAGCGTTACAACTTGCACCGCTCCTACTCCTTACCGTTGCCTGGCGCGAGTGTCATCTGCTCGAGGTGGACGACGTCGTTCAACAGATGACCGACAGGACCGTCAGTCGCAAACTCTATGTGCGTCAGGCTCGTGTTCTGAATCGGTCGATCGCGCCAGTTGTTTGGGTCGTCCCTGAGGAAGATCGACAGCGCTGCCGCAATAACGCCACCGTGGCTTACGACGACGAGATGCTGACCAGGATATTTCTCGACGATGCGCCCCAGCGTCGACTGCACCCGGCCATGAAATTCGCGGCGGGTTTCTCCGCGTGGATAGCGCACGTCAAATTCGTTGGGATCCAGCAACTTGCTCGATTCTTCAGGAAACACCTGCTCGAGTTCGTGATAGGCGATGCCCTCAGCCTCGCCGAAGTTCATCTCTTCCAGACCATAGAAGACTTCAAGCGGCAGGTAGGTGCGTCGTTGAATGGCCTGGGCAGTGTTGAGCGCACGCTGCAGCGGACTGGAGATTATGCGATCTAGCTCGGAAAACTCAACCATCCGATCAGCAATGCGCTCAGCCTGGCTACGACCGTGATCGTTGAGCGGTACGTCCGTATTGCCGTGCAATAGCTGATTCACGTTCGAATCAGTCTCACCGTGGCGGATCAAATACAAGTGCGTGTGTTTCGTTGTCATGGACTCTATCTATCGTTCAACTTCGAGTGCGGTTGTCATTCATATCACGCCTATCTCTGGGCCCCAACACCTCGTTGGTTCGAAGGCAACAAGATGTAGCGGCGGAGTGAGATTCGTGGCGTACGGATCGCGATGGGTAATTTCGCGAACCCTCCCGAGATTGTAGCAGTGGGGTTGACGACTACCGCAACGAGCCGTATGATTACCGGTCGGTCGAGGACGTGTGGGATAGCCAAGAGACGAGACGCCGCTTGCCACGATCGATACAACCAAGTCCTGCGAGCATGAATGCCGAGCCTCCAGCGATTCATCGGGAGGCTCTTTTTTTGCGCAAGGGGCGTTCATGAAGACGATAATTGTTAAGAGTGGCCGAGTAATTGACCCCGCTTCTGGTATCGACGCCGTTCTGGATCTTTCGATTGTCGATGGACATGTCGCCGATATTGCCCCTTCAATTTCCGAATCTGCTTCCGTCCGAGTCATTGATGCCGCTGGACTCCTGGTGACCCCAGCCTGGATCGATGCACACGTTCACCTTCGTGATCCCGGTCAGGAATACAAAGAAGATCTGATAAGCGGAGCGGAGGCGGCGGTAGCTGGCGGATTTGCCCGACTTTGCTGCATGCCGAACACCAATCCACCTCTCGATACGGTCGAACGCATTCAAGACATCATCAAGCGCGGAGCGCGTACCAAGGCGCATATCCACCCCATCGGCACGATCACTGTCGGTAGAAAGCTTCAGAATATCGCCCCTATCCGGGAAATGGCCCGCGCCGGAGCGATCGGCTTCTCCGACGACGGTGAAAGCACCGACTCGATAGAGGCTATGCGCGAAGCTCTGAGCATCAGCGCTGAAATCAACCGGCCGATCATGGTCCATTGTGAGGATCCAGCGTTGATCGGTGGATCGATGCATCGCGGTGAAGTATCCGAACGTATTGGCGATCCTGGCATCCCTGCTGACGCTGAGGAGCGATACATCGAGCGTGATATCGCACTTGCTGAGGAGACGGGCGGCTGGCTGCACGTGTTGCATGTCTCGACGGACCGTGGCGCGAACATGATTCGTGACGCCAAGCAGCGCGGGGTCAGGGTAACGGCTGAAGTGATGCCACATCACTTGATCCTCACCGACGAGTGGGTTGCGGGAGTGCAGCGCATAGCGGGTGAGGCTGAAGTCCGCAATCTCGGACACATTGATTCCAATGCCAAGGTGAACCCGCCGCTTCGCCCCGAATCAGATGCACTTGCGTTGATCGAACATCTCCAGACAGGAACCTTCGATTTCATCGCTACTGATCACGCCCCGCACGCTGAGCGGGATAAGCCCGCAAAGCTTCGCGACGCAGCGTTCGGTATGAGCGGACTGGAACTCGCGATCCCCTCGCTCAGTATCCTCATTCGTCGCGGTGAATTTGACTGGCCCTTCGTCGTTGACTATTTCACCCGCCGGCCTGCCGAAACATTGGGTCTTCCCGGCGGCACGCTCCAGACTGGAGTCGCTGCAGACGTCGTCTTGATCGATCCGGAACGAGCCTGGACAGTTGAACCCGCAACCTTGCGATCGAGGAGCAAGAACACACCTTTGTTAGGACGAACGGTAACCGGTAGAGCGGTGATGACGATTGTTGGGGGAGAGGTGATGCATGACGAACTTTCATGACGGCGATGCCGTCCTCATACTCGAAGATGGGCGCGTATTTCACGGCGAATCGTTTGGAGCCGATCTCGACGCTGAAGGCGAAGTGGTCTTCACCACGTCGATGACCGGATATCAGGAAGTCGCGACAGACCCGTCATTTCGCGGCCAGATCGTGTGCATGACGTACCCACTCATCGGCAATTACGGCGTTAACGACGAAGATGATCAGTCTCGACAGCCGTGGATTTCCGGCATGGTTGTCCGGGAGTATTGTGACGAACCGAATTACTGGAGATCAGCTGGGACCTTCTCCCATTACCTCAAGGAACACGGTATTCCCGCCATTTCCGGCGTCGACACACGGGCACTAACCAAGCACATTCGCCGGGAGGGAGCCATGCGGGGGATTCTCTGCTCTTCCATGAAGGGCCGAGATCTTGAGGAGTTGAAGGAACGTGCCCGAAACGCGTGGACACCAGCACAAGCAAACGTCGTGCTCGACGTCACCGCCGAAGCTGTGCGGGATATCGGCGGCGAGGACGATCTGCACATTGTCCTGATTGATTGCGGGGTGAAGGAGCACATCATCCAATCACTCGAGCGTCGAGGCGTCACGATCACCGTCGTGCCATATACCGCCGGCTGGGACGAGATCGAAGTTCTTAACCCTGACGCTATCTTGACTTCGCCCGGACCGGGTGACCCTGTCAATGTCGATGGCGCTCTGGAGACGATCAGCCAGATCGTCAAATCAGATGTCCCGTACTTCGGCGTATGTCTCGGTCACCAGCTACTGGCGCTGGCGATCGGCGCGGAAACGAGCAAGTTGAAATTCGGCCACCACGGCGGAAACCACCCAGTACAGGATATTTCGACGCGCAAGGTCTACATAACTGCGCAGAACCACGGCTATCAGGTTGACCGCGACTCAGTCCCCATCGACGACGGCTGGCGCGTTTCGATGATTAACCTCAACGATGGCTCTGTTGAAGGGTTGATGCACGAGACGCGCCCGATCTTCAGCGTTCAGTATCACCCGGAAGGTTCGCCGGGACCGCAAGACAGCCAGTATCTGTTTGATGAGTTTCTCGAGATGGCGCGCAAGCACAAGGCCGCCAGCAAGCGGGAGGTGAACGCGTGACGTCGATCCCGAAGAAGGTTCTGGTTATTGGCTCCGGCCCCATCGTCATCGGCCAGGCGGCTGAGTTCGACTATGCGGGTACCCAGGCATGCCGGGCATTGCGAGAAGAGGGCGTTGAGACAGTCCTCGTCAACTCCAACCCGGCAACGATCATGACTGACGAAGATATCGCCGACGTTACCTATATTGAGCCCCTAACGGTCGAGGTGCTGCGCCGCATAATCATTCGGGAGCGTCCGGATGGCTTGTTGCCGACACTTGGTGGGCAGACCGGACTCAATCTCGCGGTAGAGCTCGCGGATGCGGGCATCCTTGAGCAGTACAACGTCGAACTCCTCGGCACGCAACTAGAGACGATCCGCGCCGCTGAAGACCGAGAACTGTTTCGCGATATGCTCGCCAGCATCAACGAACCCTATCTCGAAAGCGCGGTCGTGCATTCCGTTGAGGAAGCTCGCGAGTTTGCACGCGACCACTCGCTCCCGTTGATCATCCGCCCAGCCTTCACGCTTGGTGGCTCGGGAGGGGGTATCGCATACACACCCCAGGAGCTGGATGAGATCGTCCGTGGAGGTATTCTGGCCAGCCCGATCGGTCAGGTGCTCGTAGAGCGCTCGGTGTTGGGATGGAAAGAGCTCGAGTATGAGGTAATACGCGACTCTGCGGATACCGTGATCACTGTCTGTAATATGGAGAATCTCGATCCAATGGGCGTCCACACGGGCGACTCCATCGTCGTTGCGCCAAGTCAAACGCTCTCGGATCGTGAATATCAGATGCTGCGTTCGTCGGCCATTGCCATTATCCGGCGACTCGGCATCGAAGGTGGGTGCAACGTCCAGTTCGCGCTCGACCCAGAGTCGTACCAGTACTACGTGATTGAGGTGAACCCGCGCGTGAGCCGCTCGTCAGCGCTCGCCTCAAAAGCGACCGGCTACCCGATTGCCAGAGTTGCGGCGAAGATTGCCATCGGCGGCACGCTCGATACGATGCCGAATGCTGTCACACGCGAGACGATGGCAGCCTTTGAACCGGCTCTCGACTACTGTGTCGTCAAGATCCCGCGCTGGCCGTTTGACAAGTTTGTTCGCGCCGACCGCCTACTTGGCACGCAGATGAAGGCTACCGGCGAGGTCATGGCCATCGATCGGACCTTCCCTGCCGCGCTCCAGAAGGCAGTGCGGGCGCTCGAAATCGATGCCGATGATCTGACCTGGGAAGATGCCCGCTGGAAGGACGACGACACACTCCAGGCTGCCCTAGCGACCGCTACGGACGCTCGGCTGTGGGCGATAGCGGCAGGGTTGCGCCGAGGCTGGTCGGTCGAAGACGTGGCTGAAGCCTCCGGCTACGATCGCTGGTTCGTTGACCAGATAGACCGGATTATTTCGTTCGAGCGTTGCCTGGCGAGTGAAGGTGTAGATCCTCGCCGACTGTGGCAAGCCAAGAGACTGGGCTTCAGCGACCATCAGATCGCAGCAGCGACCGGCATGACGACTGAAGACGTGCGCAACATGCGCTACGAGCACGACATCGTGCCGGTCTACAAGATGGTTGATACGTGCGCCGCAGAATTCGAAGCCTACACACCGTACTACTACGGCACCTATGAGTCCGAGGACGAAGCGCCTCCACTCGAAGGCAACAAGGCGGTGGTGATCGGGTCTGGGCCGATCAGAATCGGTCAGGGCATCGAGTTCGACTATTGCAGTGTGCAGGCCGCCAATGCGCTTGGCGCAGCGGATTACGCAAGCATCATGATTAATTCCAATCCTGAGACGGTTTCAACGGATTTCGACACCTCTGATCGGCTCTACTTCGAATCGCTCGATGACGAATCTGTGGCCGAGATCTTGCGCCACGAAGGTGGTGGGCAGCTGGGAAATGTCCCGACGATCCTTCAATTCGGTGGACAGACGGCGATCAACCTTGCGGGTCCGCTCAGCGAGCGAGGTGTGCCAATACTGGGGTCTGATGTCGATTCGATCGATCTGGCCGAGGATCGCGAACGTTTCGAGGCACTCCTGGATCGAGCTGGGATTCCCCAACCTGAGGGCGTTGCGGTCACGACCATGGAGGCCGCGCTTGCAGCGGCAGGCAACATTGGATATCCCGTGCTGGTGCGGCCGAGCTATGTCTTGGGCGGTCGCGCGATGGAAGTGGTCCACTCCAAAGATCACCTCAGCCGGTACCTGGCTACGTCAGTCGAATTTCGCAACGACCGGCCGGTGCTAATCGATCGTTATTTGGCCGGTAAAGAGCTTGAGGTTGACGCCATGTCCGACGGCAAAGATGTCATTATCCCGGGCATCATGGAACACATCGAGCGCGCAGGCGTGCACTCCGGAGATTCGTTCGCCGTCTACCCCGGTGTGAACCTCTATCCGACGGAAGTGCAGAAGATCATCGAATACACGATGCGCATTGCCAAAGAGCTGCACGTCATTGGAATGATCAACATTCAATACGTGATCCACAGAGGCCGGCTGTTTGTGCTGGAAGTGAATCCACGCTCAAGCCGCACGGTTCCATTCCTCTCCAAAGTGACTGGCTGCCCGATGATCGAGATCGCCACGCGCGCCATGCTCGGAGAATCGATCCGCGATCAAGGATATGAGCCGGGACTTTGGCCTCGGCAACCGCTGGTTGCGGTGAAAGCGCCAGTGTTCTCCATGGCGAAGTTGCGAGGCGTTGAGGTCAATCTCGGACCGGAGATGAAGTCGACTGGCGAAGTTATGGGGATCGATCACGAGTTTGCACCGGCGTTCTACAAGGCGCTGCTGGCCTCGGGACTCTCGGTGACGCGCGATTCGAGTGTCCTGCTAAGTCTGGCGGATATCGACAAGCCGGAGTCGCAGTCAATGATCGAAGGACTAGCGCGAAGTGGCTGCAGCATCTACGCGACTGAAGGCACTGCGGCTATGATCGAGCGGCAGGGGATTCCCGTAACGATGGTGACCAAACGCATCGGCAAAGGCTCGCCGGATGTGATCGATGTAATTCTGGATGGCACCGTCGATTCGGTGATCAACACGCCTGGCCCATCTCGATCCGAAGTGCTCGACGGCTTCCAAATTCGGAGAGCGGCAGTGGAGAAAGGTATCTCCTGCATCACGTCGATCGACACTGCGAAAGCCGTGGTCGAGGCGATGCAGCAGGCATCTGGCGCTTTCACGGTGCAGCCGTTGCCGGAGTACCGGCGTCGCGTTTCGGTCGGCTACTAATCGCTAAGTGGGGAGGTGTTGGGATGGGTTACGACTTCTTGCGAGAGCTCGAAGAGGTGGGTGCACTGAAGCGTGGGCATTTCGTCCTGTCATCGGGTCGACACACAGATCAGTACGTTGAGAAGTTTGACCTGCTTCGTCATCCTCCAGCGACTCAACGAGCCTGCGAAGCGTTGATCAAGCAATTGGCGGATATCAACGGCACCTTTGATGTCGTTATTGGTCCGACAACTGGCGGCATCCTCCTGGCATTTGAGATCGGTCGTCAGCTCGGGCTACCAGCTGCATACGCCGAGCGATCTGAAGAAGGCTCCAGTGTGCGTGTGTTCCGCCGCGGGACCTCGTTCGCGCCGGGCACGAAAGCGCTGGTCGTGGATGACATCTTGACGACCGGTGGATCGGTTCGTGAGACGCTGCACGCAGCACACCGTGCCGGAGTCGAAGTGGCTGCAGTGGCGGTGCTGGTGGATCGTTCGGACAAGACGGCGGACGTGCTCGGCTATCCAATGTTCAGCCTGGCGACCTTGAACATGGAGACCTGGTCCGAGGAACAGGTCCCAGACTGGCTTGCAGATATCCCAGTAACCAAGCCCGGGACTACCAACGTTTCGCTACAGCCGGATCGTACCTAGGCAGCGCTAGACCGCAGGCTCAGCTTGCTCGACTTCGCCCTCATTCTCGGCCCGGACTTCCCGCAGAATCAGTGCGAGCTGGTTCATCTCCAGTAACCGGCGTTCGATTTGGTCCATGGTGTCAGCGGACGGTTCCTGCAGATATTCGTCGCGCAGCTCTAAGAGCATCTGACACAGGCGGCCTATGGTTCGGACGATGTAAACGGGATCGCGCTCCTGGTCCGCGAACTGGTATGGGGGCATCGTGGCCCACCTTTCGCGTGATTCCTCTACCTAGCTTCGGAGCTATCGTTCCAGCCAATGCGTTTCAAGAATTCGGCTTCGTTGATGATCTCTATACCATATTGAGCGGCCTTGGTCGCTTTGCTTCCCGCATCTTCACCGGCAACTACAAGATCAGTCTTCCGAGAAACTGACGAGGTGACCTTTGCACCGTGCCGCTTGAGTAGATCGCCAGCCTCGGAGCGACTCAGTTGGTCGAGCCGACCTGTCAGCACGACGGTCATCCCTGCGAAGCTGCTGGTCTCATCAACCACAATCTCCTCTTGGTCAGATTCAATGTTGACGCCGAGTTCGCCCAGCTCACGTACGAGTTGAAGATTGCGTTCTTCGTCGAACCAATCGGCGATCGACTGCGCGATGGTCGGGCCAATTCCATCGACCAACGACAGCTCTTCGACCGAAGCACGACCGATATTCTCCAGCGAGCGAAAGTGATTCACCAGGATCTCGGCAATCTGTGCCCCTACATGACGAATCCCAAGTCCAAAGAGCAGGCGATGTACTGGCTGGTCTTTGCTGAGTTCGACAGAGCGCTTGAGCTTCTCGACGCTCTTTTCGCCCAAGCCTTCCATCTCGACAATGCGGCCCCAGTCCAGGCGGTAAATGTCGGCAATAGACTGGATCAATCCGTCGTCATAGAAGCGTGTGACCAACTTGCTGCCCAGACCTTCGATATCCATGGCACCGCGAGAAACAAAATGCTTCAGTTGCTCTCGCAGTCGTGCTGGGCATGAAGCGTTGATGCAATACCAGTGCGCCTCGCCGGGGATGCGTTCGATATCGGACCCACATACTGGGCATGTCTCGGGCCATTCGATAGCCTGTTCGTCGCCTGTGCGTTCCTCTACGAGAGCTTTGACGATCTTGGGGATGACGTCCCCTGCGCGCTCAAGCACTACCTTGTCGCCGATCATCACGCCGAGGCGTTCGATCTCGTCCTGATTGTGGAGCGTAGCCCGGCGGATCGTCACTCCCCCAATGGCAACAGGCTCCAAAATGGCGAGCGGATTCAGCGTGCCGGTCCGGCCCACATTGATCTCTACCCCGATCAAACGCGTGATTCCGGTGCTGGCCGGAAATTTTGCAGCGGTCGCCCAGCGAGGCTCGCGGCTGACCGTGCCGATCTCGTCGTAACGGCGTGTGTCATTGACTTTGATGACGATGCCGTCGATGTCGAAGTCGATGTCGGGTCGGTCGGTGATCCACTGCTCGTAAACGTCCCAGATCTCGTCCAGTGTCGAACAGCAGGCAATGCCTGGCGCGATCGGCAGTCCCCACGAGGCCATGCGCTGAAGCACATCGAAGTGGAGTGGCGGCAGATCACCTTCAAGCAGTCCGATGCCGTAAGCAAACATGCGGAGCGGCATCTCCACCTCCGATGTCTGATGCAACCGTCGGAGTGCGCCAGACGTCGTGTTACGCGGATTGGCGAAGATTGATTCGTTCGCCGCCGCGCGCTGCTCGTTCATCAGCTCGAACTCGCTGCGCCGCATGTAGACCTCGCCACGAATTTCGATGAGTGATGGGAAGTCGTCACCTTGTAGATAGCGTGGCAGGTCTTGTACTTGCTGAATCATATTGCTTGTCACGTCTTCGCCGACGAGGCCGTTGCCACGGGTCGCCCCGCGCACGAATACGCCGTTTCGAAAGAGGAATGAGCCTGCTACGCCGTCGATCTTCGGCTCGACGGTGAATTGCAGATCATCGTGGCCAGCAAACTGGCGAACACGACGCATCCACGACTCCAGCTCATCACGATTGAAGACGTTGCTGAGCGAAAGCATCGGGATTTCGTGGGGAACGGGCTGGAATGCCGTGCTTGCAGGCGCGCCAACCTGTTGAGTCGGTGAATCGGGAGTAATCAGCTCAGGGTGCTCTTCTTCGAGTTGCCGGAGCTCATGATACAGACGGTCCCATTCGGCGTCGGAGATGGTGGGTTCGTTGAGGACGTAGTAGGCGTGATTGTGGCGGTTGATCTCGTCGCGAAGGGCCAAAATTCGGGATTCAATTTGTGCAGTATCTGTCATCGATCACACTTCTCCCTGGGATCGTATCCGGCGGGATTTCTATGCCGTGCATCATCGGGAGGCGCGGTGTAATTCTAGCACGTACGTTCGCCTTTGATGCTGGTGGGCGTATACTTGCCAGCGAGTCAAACGCCGTCACGATGCATGGAGCTAGCATGCTTGAGTCGCACGACTCCCAGTCCCCACAGGAGACCAATTATGCGCACCTCGTGGAGCGTGCTGTCCAGTTCGTGGTTGATCGCGGTGGTGCGGCACCAGAAGATGCACTGATCGCCTATGTATTCGGCGCAACGACAGCCCCCGGGATCTGGCGAGATTTACTTGCTCGCATCCTGAATGGTGACGAGCGCGTATCGCGCACGGCTGACGGCGTTTGGGTTGTCCCGGGACCGTCGACATCTATGCAAAACACGAGCTTTGACTATGCCGTCGTCGACGTTGAAACCACGGGTCTGAGACCACGACGGCACCGAATCACCGAGATAGCAATCCTGCTGGTTGACGCAGACGGATCTCGCAACTCCTGGTCGACGGTGATCAACCCCGAGCGATCGATTCCCGCGCAGATTACAAAGATCACCGGTTTAAGAAATCAAGATGTCGCGCACGCCCCAGTCTTTCGATCTGTAGCCGCGACAGTGCTCGATCTCATTGGAAATCGCGTGATCGTCGGGCACAATGTCGAGTTCGACGTTGGTTTTCTGAATGCAGAGTTGCGACGATCTGGTCAATCCGGTCTTGTTAATCCCTTGATCGACACCATATCGCTGGCCGACACGCTCTGCCCGGGCTTACGGAGGATGGCACTGGCTGACGTCGCCTCTGCGCTTGGGATACCGACATCTGATAGCCACCGTGCGACGCCCGATGCTGAAACGACATTGGCGATCTTCGATCGATTCATGGCAGATGCAGCGAGCCAGGGACATGGAACACTCGGAGATTTGCTGGAGATCGGAGAGCCAAAGCGGCGTCGGCAACGTGGAGAACCGGCAACGAGCCGGGGTCGAGCACTGCTAGACCGCTCACTGATCGACGGTGTGCCCAATCTGCCGGGCGTTTACATCATGCGAGATGGCAATGACCGAGTGATCTACGTTGGGAAGGCAAAGGCACTGCGACGGCGCCTCAACTCCTATTTCAGCGAGCCACTTGGTCAGACACGCAAGATGGATGGTTTGCTCGGTTCAATCGGCAGTATCGAAGTAGAAGTTGTCGGTTCAGAGCTGGAGGCGCTAGTCCTCGAGTCCGAACTTATCCGTCGCTACCGGCCGCGCTTCAATCGCCAGCAACGGAATGTCGAGCAGTACGTCTATATTAAAGTCGATATTGCCAACCGCTGGCCTACGGTCTCGCTGGCGAAGGACCGCGAAGCTGACGGAGCGCGGTACTTTGGCCCGTATAGATCCCAGCGCGCCGCAAAAGAAGCCGTGCAACTCATCAATAGTGTTCTGCCACTGCGTACGTGCCGGCGGTCATTCAAGGATGCCCGGTCCCTCGGTAAGCCATGCATTGAGCTTGAGATGATGCGATGCCTCGGGCCTTGTCTTGGACTTGCGGATCCTGAGGTGTACTTCGGCCACGTGCGGACAGTACTGTCGTTTTTCGAGGGCGATCACGAGCCGCTGCTCGCCTTGTTACACAAGCGCCTGGAACACGCCGCGGAGCACCTTGACTTCGAAAAAGCGGCGCAGTTGCGAAATCACATTGAACGATTGGATCGCATTCGCATCGAACAAGACACGATACACGGGGCGTCGACGATTGAGCGGGCGGTATTGGTGCTCCCGGGTGCTGAGGCGGGCAGTCGTCAGCTGTGGATTTTGATTCGGGGACGACGCTGGGCGGCACTTACCATCGGAGATCGAGATGCAGCATCTGACGTTGCAGACCGGCTGACACCAATATTCCAGCGCGCAGAGCGTATGATCGGCACAATGGAGCCGAATCACCACAGCGTCGAGGAAATGGCGCTGATATCTCGCTGGATTCGCCGATCACCGGAGCACCCGGCACTCATCACGTGGGATGCTGTTTCATCGGTAACAGACGTCGCGCAGCGTGCCCTGGAGGTTGATTTCGACATTCCATTTGGTACACCCACTGGCGAGGGCAATGATGTAGTTGAAGGTGTAGAGGAATTGATATGAGTCCAACTGCTGCCGAGAGATTGGAACAGGTGGCGAGCGAAGTCGTCGTTTGCACCAAGTGTGAGCTTTGCCGCTCACGGACTCACGCCGTGCCTGGTGCGGGAAATGCCAAGGCTGAGGTGATGTTCGTCGGGGAGGGGCCAGGCATGAACGAGGACCGGCAGGGACTCCCGTTCGTCGGAAATGCCGGAAAGATGCTCGACGACATGCTTGATTCGGTGGATTGGAATCGCGACGATGTATTCGTCACCAATATCGTCAAGTGCCGTCCACCGGGCAACCGGGATCCGCTGGCGGACGAAATCGCAGCCTGTTCCGAATACCTTGAACGCCAGATCGATGCGATCGACCCGGTGATGATCGTGACACTCGGCCGGCACTCCATGTCGCGGTGGTTTGAGAACGAGCGTATATCGCGGATTCACGGCAAGCCACGCCGCGTGGGGTCGCGGATTATCGTCCCGCTTTACCACCCAGCTGCTGGCCTGCATCAACCATCGCTGAGGGATGTCATGATGGAAGATTTCAGGAAGCTTCCCCTGATCCTTGAGGAATTCAAGGCGACACGCGACAGAGACGTCGAGGACGAGGCGGGTAGCGAACAGATGCGCCTCTTCTGACGATCCGGGCAATCTTGACCCGTGTATCCATAAACAGGTAAAGTGTACGTACAGCCTGGGGGAACAGGAGGCGTCGGAGTGGCCCAAGCTCGCACTAGCGCAAAATCTAGGCAGACAAAGTCCAATGCGACGCGCGAGGCTGATGCTGGCGGTGAGCCGATGTTCGTTACTCGAGCCTTGCGCAGTCTGAATCTGCCTCAGCGACTGAAGCGTGACTTGCTCGCTGCCCTTGCGCTGCTTGGCGCAGTCGTCTTGTCGCTCGGGTTCACCGGTCTTGCCGCGGGTACTCCGCTCGCATGGTTTACCGATGGATTACGCTACTTGCTCGGGTACGGAGCCATCGCAGCTCCTCTCGGACTTGCAGTCGTCGCGGTGGAGATCTGGAGCGATGACGATGACGATAGCCGCTGGCGACGGGTCGTTGGCGCTGCAATGTCGGGCATCAGCATTTTGGGCCTTCTTGGCTTTGCATTTGCCCAGAATTCCTATCAGTCGAGCGGCGGCCTCTTCGGCGACGTTCTATCGGATCTGCTCGCCGTCACAATCGGCGAACCAGCCGGAGCGCTGAGCCTCTTCGTCATCGGCGTGGCCGGAGTGCTGCTAGCAACCGATACCGACTCGGATACCATTCGCTGGGCATGGTGGCGTCTTCGGGCCGGACGTGAACGTGACGCCTTCGACGACGAAGAGTTCGAAGATATCGACAGTTCGAGCGATCAAGAGAATCACTGGTCCACCGAGTTCATGGCCGCACCGGAAGCAACCAGCACGCATATTCAAGAGGAAATCAAGCCTGAGAAGCGCGCGGCGCCCCGCAAGCCCGTTATCAACTTGCCGAAGCGATCTCGAAAGCCGAAGAGCGGCAGTGATGAAGTCAAGGAAGCTGTGGCACTTTCGGCAACGTTTGACCTGGTAGGCGAAACGCAAGCGGCCAGTTGGAAATTGCCTCCGCTGGAACTGCTCAACTCCTACGGTGAAGCTGACCCCGACCAGGGAGCGCTCGAATCGAAAGCCAAGCTCATCGAAGAGACGCTGAAATCGTTCAAGGTTGAAGCGACGGTACGGGAGATCTTTCCTGGCCCGTCCGTGACGCTCTTTGCCCTGGAGCCAGGTCCCGGCGTAAAGGTCAGCAAGATCACATCGTTACACAGCGATCTTGCGCTCGCGCTGGCTGCTCCGACGATTCGTATTGAAGCGCCGGTTCCAGGTATGGCGCGCGTGGGCATCGAAGTGCCGAATGCAGACATCGCTACGGTCGGTGTCCGGGACGTTCTCGAGTCCACAACGAAGCAAGTTGCGAAAGCCAAGTTGCCGCTGCCGCTGGGCCGCGACGTCAATGGACGTGCGATCATCGCGGATCTTGCGCGGATGCCGCACCTGCTCATTGCCGGAGCGACGGGTTCTGGCAAGAGCGTGGCGATCAACAGCATCATTGCCACCTTCCTGCTGACCCGGACTCCAGACGAGGTGCAGATGCTCCTGATCGACCCGAAGATGGTGGAGCTGGTTGGTTTCAAAAGTGTGCCGCATCTCAAAGGCCCTATCGTCACTGAGATGAATAAGGTGACATCGGCGCTACGAATGGTGCTCCAAGAGATGGAGCGGCGCTATCAACTCTTCGCCGATCTCGGTGTTCGCAACATCGATGGTTACAACCTGCGCCGGGAAGATGATCCGGACATGGAGCATCTGTCATACCTGGTTGTGATCATCGACGAGCTGGCCGACTTGATGATGACAGCGCCGGAAGAGGTCGAGACGCTGCTGGCGCGGCTCTGTCAGATGGCGCGTGCGACCGGTATCCACATGTTGATCTCGACCCAACGTCCCTCTGTGGATGTGTTGACGGGTCTCATTAAAGCCAATGTCCCGTCGCGCATCGCCTTTGCCGTCGCTTCGCAAACCGATAGTCGGGTCATTCTTGATATGCCTGGGGCAGAGCGCCTGATCGGCGGCGGTGACATGCTGTTCCTGCCCGGTGACGCTGCGAAACCCAAGCGTATTCAGGGCTCGTATATCAGCGATCTGGATTTGCAGACGATTGTGACGTTCTGGCGAAAGCAGCAGCCCCGGCCCCAATTTGATGACGATTGGGCAGAGTTTCCGAGCGCCGAGACCCGATCTGACTCTGACGAGGATCCCCTCATGGAGCAGGCGCTGGAGATCGTTCGGCAGCACGGCAGCGCGTCTGCTTCGATGCTCCAGCGAAGACTTCGAATCGGTTACAACCGCGCAGCCAGGATGATCGAGTCAATGGAAGACGAGGGAGTCGTCGGCCCCTCAGACGGCCCTCGCGGACGAGCAGTGTTCCTTGACGAAGGGTGAGGGTGACGGGCGATTTTAGGCTGATTGATATACTTTAAGCAGGATCTTCGCGGCCATTTGGAGGATTGCATTTGCACTCGACCCGGATATCCGTTGAGCCGGTTGCCCGGCTAGTAGATGAACTTTCCAGACTCCCCGGCATTGGCCCCAAGTCTGCCTCGCGTCTCGCCTATTACCTCTTGCGCGCTCCACAAGATCAGGCATTGGCTCTGGCCGAGGCGATCGTGGAAGTCAAGGAGCGCATTGTGCTGTGCTCTCGATGTTTCAACATCACCGAGCATGACCCCTGCAGCCTTTGTTCTGATCCGTCTCGACAGCAGCAAACGATCTGTGTTGTCGAGGAACCGCTGGATGTCTTGGCACTCGAGCGAACTGGCGCCTTTCGCGGTGTCTATCATGTGCTGCACGGCGCGATCTCTCCCATTGATGGAGTGGGGCCAGACTCGCTGCGGATTCGTGAGCTGATCGAGCGTGTCGAGAGTGAGCATCCTGACGAAATCATTTTGGCGACGAATCTCAATATCGAAGGTGACGCAACGGCTATGTATATTCACCGGCAATTGATGAACAGCGGCGTGACGATCAGCCGGCCTGCCAGCGGATTGCCAGTTGGCGGCGATCTCGAATATGCCGACGAAGTCACACTAGGGCGTGCTCTTGCAGGCCGGCGAGCGCTCTAGTCGTTCTAGCTACAGCCGTATACCTGGTAACAGGGGGCGAGTACAACGATGCCTACCCTGACAGTTCGGACTTCTCGAATCTCAGATCTGTTGGCGATGCGACGGGTTCGTCAGCGTTGCGTACCGACCGCGTTCCCGCTGCACGATACCAGTGCGTGCACCAGCACGCTGCACCAGTTGCGTGCGAGCATTGTGCCGGGGAATGACCCGCAGGAGGCGATTGTTGCACTCGTTGATGACGAGCTGTGCGCGTTCGCCACCTTCGCGCGTGAGGATGAACGCTATCGCTGGATCGTAACGGGCCTTGCTGCTGGATCGCCGCGGGTTGATGCCACTGATGCGGTCGCCGTCGAATTGTGGTCGGCAATTCTGGAGTATGGCATCAAGAGTGCGGGTAAGAGTGGAGCTCGACGCCTTACCGCCGCTGCTCCACCGCAGACTGCCGCATTGCAGGCTATGTATGAGGCAGGGTTTGTTGCATACATGCGGTATCAGGTGCTGAGTGGACGACTCGATACATCCCGTATATCAGCGCCGATTGCGAGCCGTGAGTTTCACGAGAGCGACGCCTGGTCGATTCATCAGCTCTACAACCGCGTGACACCGAGACCGGTGCAATTTGCGGAAGCTCGAACGAGCGATTGGTGGGTCGAGGGCATGCAATCTGGTTTGCTCCGCCGCGGAAGAGACCTGCGTGGAATCGTAGTGGATGCCAGTGATGGCCTCGCCGCGAGCTGTCGGGTACGGATTCACCGGCGGCGTCCACTCGTCACGTTCCTCGTATTGCCGGAGTTGACTAGTCAGACGGGTGAGCTGGTCTATGCAGCGTTGCAAGCGACGGGATTAGTTGAAAGCGAGGTGGATGTCGTGATCCCAGACTACGATCTGGAATGTGTCGCTGTACTCGAACGCGCAGGTTTGCGTGTCACGAGTGAGCATATAGTGCTGGTACGACATACGACGGTCCCTCGCGTCATTCATCCGGTCTTTGAAGATGCGGAAGTCGAAGCTGTTGCGAAGCGGGCTGGAGTGCGAGGCGTACCAAATTTGTCATCGCGGACTCCTGAGCCAGTAATAGCTGGCTCGTAGGACCATTCGGATCTCCGATTCGAGGAGCTAAGCAGCTTGAATCAATCACGAACGTTCGAGAAGCAAACTAACCAATGGCACCAAGAGCATTTTCTGGGTGTCGAGCCGGGAGTTGCCGAAGACTTGGACGAACTCATTGCTATCTTGCCGCAACAACTGGTAGCCGGGCTGAGTGACGTAGACCCCGAATATCACATGGGGGATCTCGTGGAGCTGGTCTTGGACCTGGGCCGGCGTCCCCAAGCGCGCTTCCGCAACGGCGAGGTCTTCATCTCCGATGAGGAAGTGTCTCGCGAACAGCTCGCATACATTGCCGATCAGCTCGGTCGGTTCGGGGACGATAACCGGGCAGGCATCGAACGCACGCTCCATCGTATCTCCGCCATCCGTAATCGCAATGGCGAGATCGTGGGTTTGACGTGCCGTGTCGGGCGGGCCGTCTTTGGCACGCTCGGCATCGTCCGGGATCTGATCGAGTCAGGACAGAGCATCCTTCTGCTGGGTCGCCCTGGCGTGGGTAAGACGACGATGTTGCGTGAGGTGGCGCGCGTCCTGGCCGACGAGATGGGCAAGCGCGTCGTGATCGTCGACACCAGTAATGAAATCGCTGGTGATGGTGACATTCCACACTGGTCGATAGGTCGTGCGCGGCGCATGCAGGTCCCCACACCGACAAAGCAGCATGCGGTGATGATCGAGGCGGTCGAGAATCACACACCAGAAGTGATCGTCATCGATGAGATCGGTACCGAGCTCGAAGCCGCCGCGGCAAGAACAATTGCCGAGCGAGGCGTGCAGTTGATCGGCACAGCCCACGGCAACACACTGGACAACTTACTCCTAAATCCGACGCTTTCGGATCTTGTCGGTGGTATTCAGGCAGTGACACTGAGTGATGAAGAAGCTCGACGCAGGGGCACGCAAAAGTCGGTGCTGGAGCGCAAGGCCCCGCCGACCTTCGATACCATGGTCGAGATTCAGGAGCGAGACAAGGTTGCGGTCATCTCCGATGTCGCCGCTGCGGTCGATGCCCAGCTTCGCGATTTGCCAGTGCAGCGCGAAATTCGCGAGCGTCACCCAGATGGGACCGTCACATCGCATCGTGAGGCGGGCGACCGTAGGGATCCATCGATAAGTAGCCAGGCACCGGTGGCGTCTCCCGTCCGGCAAACTCGCAAGGAGGCACCAGCCTCAAAACAGCCCTCGGCAGGGACAAGCCAGTCAAACCCTCTGGCGCGAGGCAGAGGAACGGTTGAGCGACCTGTAAGGATATTTCCGTTCGGCGTGAGCCGGAACCGCCTAGAACAGGCGATATCTTCGCTCGGGCTTTCCGCGGTAATCGTGCGAAGTCTGCATGACGCCGACATGGTCATTACGTTGCGGAACTACTATCGACAGCGACCCCGACCTCTTCGCGAAGCTGAAGAGCGTGGGTTGTCGATCTATGTTCTGCGATCGAACACAGTTGTGCAGATGGCGAATGTCCTGGCAGATCTGATTCGCGACGTGACTCCCGAGTCGCTTCAAGGATTTCATGGTGATGAAGCGCCGGGCGTCGATGACGATGCACCTGAAGACGCTGCCGCTCGCGCGCTTTGGGAAACTGAAGAGGCCATTAGTCAGGTCATGAACGGGGCGTCCCCGATCCAGCTGAGTCCTCAGTCAATTGAGATTCGCCGTCGCCAACACGCGCTGGCAGAGCGCTACAACCTCGGATCTCGGTCGCGTGGACGCGATCCACACCGGAGAGTCGAAATTTTCCGGCAGACGGCAACCGGGTAATCGAGATGTTCATCACGCTCGAAGGCGCGGAAGGTAGCGGCAAGTCGACACAGGCTGCATTGCTTGCATCGAGTCTTCGCGAAAAGCAGTTTGCTGTCGTCGAGACGAGAGAGCCTGGTGGGACACCAACCGGCAATCAGCTGCGACAGATCCTACTCGACGGCAGTGAATCGCTGAGTCCGGTCACCGAGGCACTCTTGATGACGGCAGCGCGCGCCGAGCACGTCAGAAGCGTCGTTCAGCCGGCACTCAACCGTGGCGCGGTCGTGATCTGCGATCGCTATGTGGACTCCACCCTGGCATATCAAGGCGCAGGTCGTGGCTTGAACGTTGAAGATCTCCAATGGTTACAGGAGTTTGCGATCGATGGCATCTGGCCTGACTTGACGATTTTGCTTGATATTGAAGCCGAAACCGGACTCCAACGCCGACATCAGTCGGGTGATTCCAACCGCATTGACCGAGAGTCACTACAATTCCATCAGCGAGTCGTCGCGTGGTACCGTGATCGAGCAAGGCATGAGCCGGCGCGCTGGCGCGTAGTGGACGCGAGTCAGAGCGTCGAAACTGTGCGTTCGTGCATCCTGGCTATCGTCGAAGACGTATTGATGGCATCGAGCCCCGTTCCAAATGTGAAAGGGTGAAAGCCAATGAAGTTGATCCTGGCAGTAGTCCAAGGCAAGGATGCTGATGGTTTGCTGGCGGCATTATTGGAAAAGAACTATCGCGTAACGCAGATCAATAGTGCCGGCGGCTTTCTCCAGGATCGAAATGCGACATTCCTGGTTGGTGTTGAAGATCACCAGGTCGATGCCGTGCTGAGGATCGTTCGTGAGAATTGTTATACCCGGACGCAGTACGTCAATCCGCTGTTGCCGATCATGGAGCCGGGTGAGTTCTACATGCCGAATCCAGTCGAAGTTCAAGTAGGCGGTGCCGCGGTCTTTATCACGGACGTTGTGAGGTATGAGCGAATCATGCCCGTCGCAACGGCCGATCCAAACTCGGCTTGAGGAAATGAGGATCTGTGGAGGAAACGCTCGCGCGAATCTTTCAATTCACGCTCGCTATCTCGGCGGCTTTTGCAATAGCACTGTGGTTTGCGCTAGCCGTCTGGGCGTATCGAGATATCTCACGAAGGACTGAGAGCGCTTCAGTTCAAATCGCCTCGACTTTGCTCGTTGCACTCGGGTTTGTGCCTGGCGCCATCGTCTACCTGCTCCTGCGGCCGCGAGAGACGCTGGATGATCGCCGCCAGAGAATCGTTGAGGAGACCTACCTGGAGCAAGAGCTGGCGAACCTGATTGCGTGCCCTGAGTGCGACACGCTTGTTCGTGACGACTTCGTCTATTGCCCGACATGTGGCACCCAGCTTCGCGAATTCTGCCCATCGTGTGGAAAGAGCGTTGACATCAGCTGGCGCGTCTGCGCCTATTGTGGCGAGTCGATCCGAGAGCACACGATCATTGCTGAGCGCATAACGAACGGACGAGAAACGTCGCGCCAGTCTCACGCCGGCATTGAGTGGGAAGTCGACGTCGTCGAAGAAGGTGACCGCGCTCAACCGTCAGCAGATTCCGAGCCGGAACCTGTGGATGCCGGAACGCGTGCGCGGATGGCGACTGATGATGCCTAATCGCGGTTGTTGCCGAGACTAGGTCGAGCGCTTGGTCGAATCTGATAGTTGAATTTGCTTCGAAGCGCTTCGAAGAAGTTCATTTGTGGCAGAACAATGAGTCGAAACGGCGGCCGGCCCCTCGTGACCTCGACGATATCCCGAGGGCGCATCTCCAATACTGCCTGACCATCGAGAATGAGCTGTGCGGGCCGATCATTGGTGATCGTCATCTCGATACGACTTTCCTCAGGCACGACAAGCGTGGACCGGATCGGTGAGTGTGGCGAGAGCGGCGTGACGGCGAAGCCACGGACGCCAAATGTCAAAACGGGTCCGCCTGCGGCCATGCAATAGGCCGTGCTGCCCTGCGGGGAAGCGACGATCATGCCATCTCCAGGGTAAGTATTGACATAACGGCGATTGATGTAGAGTTCGGTGTCGACCATCCGGAAGCCGGCCCGAATGACGACGTCATTGACGGCCAAGCCATCGATGACCGATGTCCCCTCTCTCCAGACGAGCACTGCGAGGGTAGGGCCGTCCTGGGTCTCAAATTCTCCGGCCAGGACGAGATCGAGAGCTTCTTGCCAATCGGCCCGCTCAACGAGCGTCAAAAATCCAACTGTGCCGAAGTTGATGCCCAAGATAGGAACGCCTGGGAAGGTATGAGCCATGTGCATCAGCAGCCCGTCGCCACCCAGCACGATCATGACGTCGGCCTCGACGTGATCGCGGAGGTCTTCTTCGCTACAAACAGTGGCATCGCGATCTTGCAGCCAGCGCCGGATCTCCTGCGCTAACTCGAACGCTTGAGGCTTGTCGTGTGCCGGAATGATGGCGAACGATTTTGGCCGGTTCACGTGGTCTACCTTCCCCCAAACGCACTGCGGTCTAAGTACGAGTATAGGATCTGGTCGGAGATTCGGGCAGCAGCGGGGACTCAGTCGTCCAGTACGGATTGTGCGGCGTCAATGGCGAGTTGGGTGGACAAGGGATAGAGCTTGATTTCTCTGACAACCCCTTCGCGGTCGATGAAGAGGTGAGTAGGAAATGACCGCACGCGATATCCGTCGCGAATTGCGTCTCGATCTGGATCAGAAAGGACAACAAACTCTATGCCTGACCGCTCGGCATATGCGAATGCGTCCGCCGATGGCTCTTCGAGACTGACCGCGATGAGAACGAGATCGTCGGATTTGAGCTTTTCGTATGCAGCGATGAGATCTGGCGTCTCGGCGCGACACGGCGGACACCACGAACCCCAGAAATTCAACCAAACTGGCTGTCCATGGTAATCGGAGAGGCTGACCATCTCACCCTCAGCATTGACGGCGGAAAAGTCGGGCGCCTGATCCCCGACGGCGGGGAGACCCGATGCATCTTTTCCAAACGGCAGGAGATCCCGTGGGTCGACACGAGTTTGCACGACATATCCAACAATAAGGATGGCAACGGCCAGAGCTAGCCACGAAACGATTGTGGCAGGATGCTTGCGATCCTGCGACGGCGTAAGATTACTGTGATCCGGCATTCTATCGCATACTCCCAGGCATCTAAGGTAGTACGGTATGGCGAGTGATCCATCGACAACACCATCCAACGACTCAGCACCGCGCCGCAACCGAGTGTATCGCCTCAACGGTGTCACGCTCCGTCATCACAATCTGGGCGAGACTGATCGTATATTGACCGTCTTCACACTCGAGCACGGCAAACGGCGGTTCGTGGCCAAGGGCATTCGCCGCCCAGGGAGTAGCCTGGCTGGGCAGCTTGAGCCGTTCACTAGGTTCCACAGTATGGCCGCGAGGAGCAGATCGCTGGACATTCTCTCCCAACCGGTGGCGGATGAACTCTTCCCGGAGATGCGAACCAGTGAGGTGCGAATAGCAACGGCAAATTTGATCGCCGAACTGGTGGATTCGCTGACTGCCGACGATCAGGAACATCCTTCAGTCTTCGAGCTGCTGGTGGCAGCACTCAAGCTCCTCGATCAAGGTGAATCACCTCAACGCGTCTCAGCGATGTTCACTGCGGGTCTGCTGCGCGAGCTGGGATACCGGCCAGAGCTCTATCGCTGTGATCGGTGCGGCAAAGACGTGGAGCCGGTGGAAAATGGCTTCGATGCGATCGCAGGCTCTGTGCTCTGCGCTGATTGTCGGCCCAGGAGCGCCCAAAGTCGACCACTCTCGGTCAATGCCTTAAAACTGCTTCGTTTACTCGACCGTGGCGAGATTTCGCGCTTCATGCGTGTTGGAGTTGATGGAGCTACTGTAACCGAGGTCGAAGATCTGCTTGCGTGGTACGTTTCAACCATTGTGGGAAGAGAATCGGCAGCGAGACGCGTAATTCGTGAGATGCGCCTAGCCGCTGACGAGTACCGGGTCGATCTCGGTAAGGGGGAGCCTGATGGGGTACATTGACCGAATGCTCGCTGAGGGCGAAGAGATTAAGATCGAGGCACACCGACATAAAATGTTCATGATCCTCAAAGTGGTTCCGTACGTGCTGCTGGCAATCGTGCTGATTGCTCTTGGCGGATTGGCATGGGCGTATATCGGAGGCTGGGGATCATATCTTGGGATGTTCCTGCTGATTGTGAGTTTGGTGCCTCTGGGCATTGGCACCTTCAAGTACCTGCAGTGGAAGATGGAGCGGTACGTCGTAACGAACTACCGCATCCTCCAGGTTGAGGGCATCCTGAACCGCAAGACGTTTGATTCGGCGCTAGAGAAAGTCAACGACGTTGAGACAAGCCAGTCGGTGTTTGGTCGCATGTTCGACTTTGGCGACGTCAAAATAATTACGGGTTCCGATACCGGCCTCAACGAGCTTTGGGGTATCAGCTCACCGTTCACATTCAAGAAGGCCTTGATGGCTGCGAAGCTGGATTACGGCACGGGCGACCATTGGCGCGAGCGGCACGTAGATCCGCCGCGCACTGAGCCGGCCGCGGTGGCACCGAATGAGCAAGATACCCGGCAGATGGATCCTCCACCAGCGACCGTCCCGGGAACAGATACGCCGTCAACGGTGGTCGCGCTCACCGAGCTACGAAACGCTGGCGTCATTTCACAGGAAGAATTTGAGGAAAAGATGGGGCGTCTTGTCGAGAGACCAAGGGATCAGAGCTAAGGCCGTACTCGGTCTATGGAATGACTACCCGCTCTCCTTCAGCGAGCCCATCAATGACTTCTGCTTTGCCTTGGGCCCGCTGGCCGAGCAGGACCTCAATCTCGAGTTCTTCGCCGTCCCGGATGACTGTCACGTAGGTCCGGTTCCCGACGGACTTGACAGCTGACTCTGGGATAAGCAGGACTCCTTCCCGCGCGCTCGTAATGAACGTGACCTCAGCGTTCATACCTGGTCGCAGGTCGACGTCTGCAGGTGGTTCGAATACGATGGTCGTTGCGAACGACGTTGCGCCGGACTGCGTAGCTGCTTCTGGGCTGATGGACTTTACGGTGCCCTCGATCTCGACGTTCGGGAATGCATCAGTCCGGAATGTGACCGAAGTGCCGGGCGAAACAGAAGGCAAGTCAACCTCACTCAACTGCGCGGATAATTCGAGTGCTGAGGGCTGCATCAGTCGCGCAACGACTTGATTTCCAGTGACTGGCGAGCCGGTGGCTGCTGGGAGTTCCAGGACGATGGATTCGGCGGGCGCCGAAATGACTGTATCTCGAAGCGCCTGCTCAGCCTGATCGAGTGAATCCTCGGCCGCTCGCACATTAGCTTGCGCGTCAACCAGACTGGCTGAAGGGCCGCTAGAACTCTCCGGCTCGTCACTCTCGGCGATTTGCAAGGCGAACTCTGCCCGCTCAAGTCTGACGTGCGCCTGGTCTATCGCTTCCTGGAAGGGCTCAGGATGGAGCATAACGACGATGTCACCTGCCTGGATGACATCACCTGGCTGGGCGCCCAATCGCAGGACTGTGCCGCTTACGGACGTTCTCAGGAGCAGTGGATCGGTCGGTTGCAATGTACCGACGGTTTCGACTGTCGCCTCCAGTGAGCCACGTTCCACGAGTGCCGTCGAGGGCTGCGTGTCACGCCAGATCCAGAAGTACGCGCCGGCAAGCAGCACGGCAACGACGACGCACGCCGCGAGCACTTTCCACCATCGACTACTCATAGCGAAGGACTCGCGCAGGCAGCAGTTTCGATGCAAGCAATCCCGGACCGGCTGATGCAGCTCCGACAGTCACGATGGCTAGCGCAAGCACTGCGCCAAGGTTTACGAGATTCAGTTCGTAGTCAAGCTCAAAGAGCTGAGCGCCTGTGAGATCGACTACAAATCGCGAGATGGGGTAGCCGATTACAAGCCCGACTACTGTGCCAATTATCGCCAGGGTGATGCCTTCAGTGACGAGCAGCATCAGGATGTGCCGCGTTCGCCCACCGATCGCGCGCATGATGCCGTATTCTCTGCGCCGTTCGGTAATGCCGATCAGGAGGGTGTTGATGATGCCAGCTAGCCCGACAATGCCCACCACGACAACCATGGCCCGCAGCAGAAAGCTCAGAATATCGATCGCCCTTCTCGCACTTTGCTGGTCGGCGTAGGCGGCTAACGTGCCAGGTTGAAGGTCTCGATAGCGTGTTTCGAGCATTTCCAGCGTCGAGTCAACTGTCTGATGGTCAGACGACCAGAACTGCAGCGCGATGATATCGGTTCTACCTTCTCGGCCGGTAATGCGATTGAGATCCCGAAGTCGCATGAATACCTTTCCGGTAGCCGTGCTACCCAAGTATGTGCTGGAGTCGTTGACGATGCCCACTACCTGGACCTGAATGCGCTGCCTGCCAACATCGAGGTCGAGGACCTGCCCGACGTTAACAGACTTCTCGCGCGCAAGGTTTGACGTCACCACTGCCTCAGCCGGTGAAGCCTGACCAACCCAGCGGCCTTCGACTAGTTGATAGTCGTACATCGGATCCACCGCAGGCATGCCCCAGATGTCGGTTCGTGTGGTCCCGATAGCCGCACTAGCAGTGCTCCAGGCCTCAGCGTCAACGACGGCTGGCTGGCGCTTCAGGTCGTCCACTATGGCGAGATCAGTGGTTTTGTCGAAGTATATCCAGCCATCTGCTCCATAGAGCGCATAGAGGTTATCGACCGTGGTGTTGACGGATTGACTCAGCGCCTGAGTAGAGAGAAATGCACCGACGGCGACCGCGACGAGCGCAATAGTCAGGAACGAGGGTGCCCGTCTCCGGCCAATGTTTCGTAGCCCCGCAGCAATTGCCGTGTGTATCCGCCCGACCAACGAGGTAATGCGAGATAGGAGGCGCGTTTCGATTGCAGATTGTGACGCTCGACGGCTAAGTAAGCCGGCAGCCCGAGCGTTTGCCTTGGCCAAGGCAGGGATCAGCGCAGCGACTACCGTCACCGCAAGCCCGACGCCGAGAGCTAGGGCGATGTCGGCGGCAAATATCGCGAACGGAGGAGTCCGGAGGCCGGTCAGGTTCAGTAGGAACTGGCTCAGAAATTGACTCATTGCCAAACCCGCGATTGTGCCGAGAATTGCACCCAATATCCCGATACCGGCGGCGTAGATCAGGTACGTCGATACGACTTGCCGGCGACTTGCTCCAAGTGCCTTCAAGATCCCGATCTGCTGGGTCTCCTCGCTGAGTACTGCAGATATGGTGTTGGCGACCAAAAATCCGGACAATATGGCTCCAAGAAACGAAAATAACCTCAATAAGAAGAGAAGCGTGTTCAATTCACGCGAGCCGACGAAGTGCTCGGGATCACGGATGTCGAATGCACCAGTCGAGACTCCGCGCATATTCAAGAGTTGTCCGATCTGCTCGGATGTCTCGCTTGCGCGCTGCTTATCATCGACTCGAACCAGGAGGAAGTTGTCGAGCGTTCGACCAGTTAGATTCCGAACCGTTCTCGCCGTAGCGTAGCCCGTTGCACGATTGAGAATTCCAGCGCCCAGCACTGCCGGACTGCGGGTTAGGCCGCTGATCGTGAGATAGGTCGGTTGCTCGGCGGGGCTGGACTGGACTGCAACGGTGTCACCGATTTCAAACGGTGTCAGCTCGCGTGCGCTCTCATCGAGCACGATCTCGCCTTGACCTGGATAGGTGCCTTGTGAGATTTCAATTGTCTCGATGTCCATCGTTTCGAAGTTGTCGATGCCGTCCAACCGGAGATTGACCCAACCTGCACCGGTCGAGAGGCGCGTGAACAGCACGGTTCGCGATGCCACTTGGTTTACGTTGTCTTGCCGGCTCAGGAGGCTGCGGGTGGACTCCGAGATCCCGGACGCGAAGACCGCAATATCGGCCTGGTTCGCCTCGTTGTACGTCAGACGCTGGGCAATGGCGAGGGTTCTGGTGGTACTTGAGATCGTGACGACACCTGCAACACCGAGAATGACAGCCAGAAGCGTCAGGAAATTTCTCAATCCGCGATGGCGGATGTCGCGAACGAGCTTACGTAGCAGCGTGTTCATTGATCAGGTAGTCTGGCTGCTGTATGGGGGCGCGCCGATCCTCAATAATCTGGCCATCCAGCATCGAGATCCTGCGTGGAGCTTGGTCGGCGAGCTCGCTGTCGTGGGTGACGATGATGAGCGTCGCTCCAGCGCGCCAGACATTCTGCAGCAGCTTTATCACGCTTGCGCCAGTCTTGGAGTCGAGATTGCCGGTGGGTTCATCTGCGACGACGATGTCAGGATTGTTAGCCAGCGCACGTGCAATCGCGACTCGCTGCTGTTCACCGCCGGAAAGTTCTCCAGGCAGGTTGCTGGCCAGCCCGGAAAGCCCGACCCGGTCGAGCAATTCCTCACCTCGTGACGTGGGGTCTTGTCCACTTCCCAGAAGGTCCATCGGCAAAATGATGTTCTCCAGGGCCGTGAGCGTGGGCATCAGCTGGAAGAACTGAAAGACGATGCCGACATGCGCTCCACGCCAGCGCGCGAGCTGGTCCTGGGAGAGCTGATTTAGCTCGACGCCCAGGATTTCAAGCGTTCCGCCGTCAGCTCGATCAATGCCGGTGATCAGGTTGAGGAGCGTCGATTTGCCGCAGCCTGATGGCCCGGTGATCGTGACGAATTCACCTCGTTCGATTGAGACCGAGATACCACGGACGGCGGGTATCAACCGGCGTCCGGCCGCGTAATGCTTCGTTACATTCTCGATATGAACAGCGAAATCAGGCATGACTTCAGTTACCTGGCAATCCTAGCAATGGTGAGAAGAATAACGGCGCCAAGCGTGGCAACCGCGAGCGTACCGATGAATCCGGTTGTACCGTCGAAGCCTATGGCTGTCATGATCAATCCACCGATGAAGGCACCGATCACGCCAATGACGAGGTTGAAGATGCAGCCCCCACCGCGGCTATCGACGAGCTTAGTGGCGAGCCAGCCAGCGATAACACCCACGACTATCCAGGAGATCAGACCACCTGGGTTGAGGTCCATTACTGCGCCTTTCCGTTGCAGTCCGAGCCGGACACAGGATTGCGCTCGCGCTTTTCGATCAAGTCTGGCCGGACGTGTCGAGTCTTTTCAATTGATTTCTCCAGCCGCCACTCTTCGATGCGCCCGTGGTGGCCGCTCACGAGCACTTCAGGGACTCGCCAGCCACGAAATTCTGCCGGTCGGGTGTATTGTGGATACTCCAGCAGGCCATTCGAGTGGGATTCTTCCGCCAGGGATTCAGCTTCAATGACGCCCGGTAGCAAACGTGTCACGGCGTCAACGACGACTGCCGCTGCCAGCTCTCCGCCGCTCAGAACATAGTCACCGATGGACAGCTCAAGATCGACGAGATGGTCGATAACACGCTGATCAATGCCCTCGTACCGTCCACAGATCAACGCGATGTGGTCGAGCTCAGCGAGTTGCGTTGCGATGGCGTGGTTGAACTGATGACCGGATGCCGACATCAATGTAATCGTGGTGTCATCCAATTCATCGCCCAAAGCTGACTCGACTGCTGCAAATATCGGCTCCGCCATCATCACCATGCCGGGACCGCCACCATATGGTGTGTCGTCGACTGAGCGGTGCCGGTCAGTCGTGAAATCGCGAATATCGTGAACGTGGATTTCGATGATCTCGCGCTCGATCGCCCGCTTGATGATGGACTCTCCAAAGGGACCATCGAACATCCCGGGAAAGATGGTGAAGATATCGAAACGCATCAGCTCGCCATCTCTGTTAAGCCGAAGAGCGATTCGTGAAGTTGACGCAAGGAGTCCGCCTTCAGCGTTGGAAACTCCGTGCCAGGCTCGTGCTGGGGGTCACTACCGACGAGAGCAGAGGCAAACCCAGCGGCAGATGCGCTATCGACATCGAACCGCCACGAATCACCAATATGTAGACATGCGCTCGGTGGAGAGCTCAATGCCCGCGCTGCATACTCATAGATGGCTGGAGTCGATTTGTAGAGCCCGCACGAGGCCGAGGAGATGATTCGATCGAACGCACCGGCCATGCCGTGGGACTCCAGGGTCCATTCCAAATATGGATGGTAGACCGCGCTGGAGACTACGGCCATCGGGATGCCGCGGGCCTGCAATGCATGCACAAGCTCAACCGCACCAGGCATCGGCGAAGCATCGGCGATCTGAGGCTGCATGATCGCCTGTAGCCCGCTGGTAATCTCAGCACTGGTAACCGGAATGTCGAGCTGTTCCATGGTGTGCTTGATGCAATCGGCAGCGTCGATCTCTATGCCTGTCTCGATGACCGTGTGGCGAAGGTCGCGATAGAACTGACGACCTTGTTCATGGAGCTCACCATCAACTCTGGCGTTCCCATTGGAGTCCAGCCATGTGAGAAATGCAGGAACGAGATCGAAGACCTCCAGCCTGAACCATGTGTCACAGCGCATCAGTGTATTGTGGAAGTCGATGGTCACGGCCTGAAACTGGTCGAGCACAGATCACTCCGAACTGCCTACAACGACATTCATCATCCAATCCTACCCCGCAAGAGTCTGCAATAATCACGAAGATGAGGAAGGTTGATCAGTAGAGGTTGATGCGAATGGTTGCCAATGAAGCCGATCAAGTTACCAGTGTTGTTGTCGCCGGTGGCGCCGGGTTTATCGGCAGCCACTTCGCTCGTCTCTTGCTTCAGGCAGGGTACGAGCGTGTGCGCGTCTACGACAAGTTCACCTATGCCGGGAACCCAGCAAACCTGGCGGATCTGAAGGATCACGCAGGGTTTTCTGTTGTGAGTGGTGATATCTGCAACCCGGAGGACGTCCGCAAGGCCGTCGAGGGTTTTGATGCCATTGTAAATTTCGCTGCCGAATCGCACGTCGACCGCTCATTGATGAATCCTGGCGAGTTCATTCAAACGGACGTCTATGGCGTCTATGTGCTCCTGGAGGCCGCTCGAGAACTTGGCATGAAGCGCTTCGTCCAGGTATCCACCGATGAAGTCTATGGAGACATTGCCGAGGGGTTCTCACGTGAGATGGACGCGATAGCGCCACGAAATCCGTACAGCGCCGCCAAGGCGGGTGGAGATATGCTGGTGCGCTCGTATGTGGAGACCTACGGCTTGCCAGCGATGATCACCCGGGGCTCAAACACCTATGGGCCGTATCAGTATCCCGAGAAGGTATTGCCCGTCTCAATCACGAATGTGCTGCGAGGCGAGCCCATCCTGCTCTATGGCGCTGGTGATCAGGTGCGAGACTGGCTGCACGTGGAAGATCACGCCAGTGGTATCGAACTGGTGCTTCGACAAGGCGGCGTGGGCGAGATCTACAACATCGGTGGTGGCAACGAGCGCGCCAATCTAGAAGTCGCGACGCTGATCCTCGATGAGCTCGACGCTCCACGAGAGATGATCCACCACGTGACCGACCGGACTGGGCACGACCGACGCTACGCGCTGGACACGACGAAGATTCGCAAGCTGGGCTGGACGCCGAAGCATGGATTTGACGAGGGTATTCGGGCAACGGTGGACTGGTACCGAAACAGAACCGACTGGTGGGTGCCGATTCGAGAGAGTTCGGACTATCAGGAGTATTTTGAGCGAAACTACGGTTATCGAGAAGTGCTGAAGGCCGGCCAGTGATCGAGATCGATGTCGCAGTCGCAAAGACCCACAAGTATGCGTCGCGAGAAAGCGGCGACACGGTCGAGATCGCAGAGCGACCAACCGGTGGGTTTACTGTAGTGATGGTCGATGGTCAGGGATCTGGCGCTGCCGCGAAGACGTTGAGCCTGCTGGTGTCGAGCCGGGCGCTATCGCTGATCAAAGAGGGCGTCCGAGACGGCGCCTCTGCTAGAGGAACACACGATTTCTTGCATGCCTACCGCGGAGGGCGCGTCTCCGCAACGCTCGACCTTATTTCGATTGATCTAGCCACATCGGAAGTGATCGTGGCCCGCAACAGCCACGTGCCCTATATCGTCTGCCGCGATCACACCTACGAGGAATTTGGCTGTGGTGGCTCACCGATTGGGATCCAGCGTCACTCGCG
>CAYNTE010000020.1:16041-30772 GCA_964399615.1 uncultured Thermomicrobiales bacterium | reverse complement strand
ATATAGGTAAAGCCGAGCTCTTCCCAGATCATGGTGTGATAGACGAACTCTTTGAAGGCGTCGCGGGTGCGTTTCGTCAGTTCGAGGAAGAACTCGCCCTTGGGCGCGCTCTTCATGAAACGCTCGAACTCCTGCTTGGCCCGCCCGTAGCGCTCGTCGGTCCGGACGCGTGATAGGTAGCGGGTCATTGCGCCAACGTTGGGGGCGATGCTCATCTCGTTGTCATTCAGGACAACCAGAAACGGCAGACGGTAGCTGCCGGCATTGTTCAACGCTTCGTACGCCATGCCTCCGGTCAGGGCTCCGTCACCGATGACCGCGATACCGCGGCCCGGCTCATTGCGCAGGTACTTGCCCATCGCCATGCCAAACGCGGCGGATATGCTGGTGCTGGCGTGACCGGCGCCAAACGCGTCGTGCTCGCTCTCCTCACGCTGGAGAAAGCCCGAGAGGCCACCTTCCTTGCGGATGGTGGGGAAGCGGTCAAATCTACCGGTGACGAGCTTGTGTGGATAGCCCTGGTGGCCGACATCCCAAACGATGCGGTCGACGGGAGAGTTGAAGACGTAATGCAGGGCCAGCGTTAATTCAACCGATCCCAGATTGGACGCGAAGTGGCCGCCGTTAACGCTTGTGACCCGGTGAACTTCGTCGCGGATCTCACGAGCCAGTACGTCAAGCTGCCTGATTGAGAGTCGCCTGAGATCAGACGGCTCGTGAATGTTTTCCAGATACCCCATCTCGACCTCCCCGACATGGATCGAGCAACTGCCCGGCCATGTCTGGATGCGTGCGCAATCTAGCGCGGGATCGCCCCAGTCTCCTCCGAACATAACGGAGGACACCAGACTGATCCTAGCAAAAATAGAACGACGTGATAGTTGTGTTCGTTCCGGTCGTCGTTGATATCTCAGCGTTTGAGGAGCGCGACGGCGGTCAGGTAATTCGTGCGGTCGGTAGCCGAGAACCACGGGGAACTGGCTATCGCGATGTTCTCAAGCAAGTGGGTTCGCCGCCGCGTGGCCGGTATGACGGCGCTGACGCGCTGATCGCTGAGGATCCATTTGAGTGTCAATTGGGCAAACGTCAGCGAGGTGGCGCCGGGCAGCTTGTTCAGAGCCTGTGATGGCGGGTGCAAGCGAGCGAGCCTTCCGCCTTCGAAAGGTGAGAAAGCGATGGCGCCGATTGCGTGGCGTGTGGCGAGTGACAATGCGATCTCCCCACAATCGCGCTTGCGCGGTGAGCTTTCGTAGGTCAGGAACGCGATGCGACCGTCGATTGCGAGCTGGTTCGCCTGCGAGATGGTGGATTGATCGATGACATGGAGTCCGGCGGCCTGTATCGAGCCCTCTACCAGGAGCCGATCGATCAGCGATTGATAGTCGGGCCAGCTTGCGGGAGGTTCGACAACGAGCAGATCGATCCAGCCGTCGAAATAGTGGATCGCACGCTCTATGGTGCGGATTCCCTCGTGAGGGTCTGGCTCGTCGACCCGGCCGAGGACGAGCGCGCTGTCGCGATGGCCAAGCAGCGACGCTCCGACGATCCTGTCCGACTCGCCAGCGCCGAGCACGCAGCTGAAGAGTGCCGCGTCGCGATTCAGCGCGAGGTGAATGAGCGAGCGACGACCACTCTGGGTCTCCTTGCTGGCAGCGTCGAGCGCGCGATGGGTGCCGAGGCCGACGGCTGGCAGCCAGAGATCGGTTGTTCCGAGCGGGCGTCGCTCCACTATCGGGCGTCCCGAGACTATCGGACGATGATGCTGATGCGGGCGTTGCCAGCCTGCGCTGGGTCGATGTCTTTCGCCTCGGTGCCATAGAAGACGACGGCGTAAGGTCCATTGCCACGCTTGGCGAGTTGGTCGGCGACTGGCCCATCGCCATCAGGCTGATGCAGCTCGATAGGATCACGTCCCGCCTGGACAACGATAGCCCGCGTGGTCTGGTCGAGATCGGTGGCGGTGTCGCCCGGAGCAGGGTCGGTGCCGATCAGGTCAGCGTATTGCCTGCCGACGGTCTCGAGATCGTTGACGGCCAGGATCAGGCGGTCGATGCCGAGTACGCCGTTGGGATGGACGGCTGCATCCCCACCAGGAACACGAACCGAGCGGTCGGTGATGTCCTGGATCAGGAATGGAAGCCCGTGGCCGGCGCCCGCCGCCTCGTGGGCGAGTTGCCACTCGATCTCGACGCCGTCGGGTCGCTTGCGTGCGCCGGGTACTGGACCGTTATAGGGCACGCCCCTGACGCCAGCCTGGGCGATCTCGCCAGCCAGGTCGTCGCTAGCCAGGGCATGGTCGATGAGGCCGCCTCCGGTGGCGATGTGCTTGTGCCAGCGGTGTTCGGAGTAATCCGGCTCCCAGAAGGAGATCAGTTCGAGATAGGCGCCGTCCTGGAATGGGACCAGGGCATTGTGCGTGCCTCTTGGGTGCTTTCCGCCGGGGGTGACGGTGAAACCGAGTCGCTCATATTGTGCGACTCCCTCGTCAAGATCGTCGACGAGAATCACCAGATGGTCGATACCTTGAATCATGTCTACCTCTCTTTACTGCGAAGCGCGCCGGTTAGTTACTGGCGGGTTGCCATTGAACGTCACTGTTGAGCGGCCAGATGGGCTGGCGCACCCGATTGTAGGTGAATGAAAGGATATCGACGGAGTTCAGCCCGGGAGTGGTGGCGTGGATAATCTCGGCTGCGATCGGCTCGAAGGCGGCACGGAAATGGGCGCTCGACTTGAAAGCAACGATCTTGTAGCGCTCGACATCGATGCCGTGGAGCAGAAAAAGCTCGGGATCGAGCGTTTGTGCGCGGCGCGAGCCGACGATGACATCGATGCCGCCAATGACGAGGCGGGCCATCTTGCCGAGGTTAATGTGAGCGCCGGCGCCCATCGGTGATTGCTGGGTGAACTGTCCATCGGTGACGCACTTGACGTAGGCGGTGAGGTTGAGCGGGTCGCCGTGGATCTCTTCGGTCTTGCCACCGAGCGTGATATCGATGGTCGCGCCCGGTCCGGCCTGGTGAGCCTGGGCTGCAACCTCGGGATCCCAGATGAAACCGAAGCAGGCGTCATCGAGGTCGGCCTCGATCATGGCGCGCAGCAGATGCGTACCGTCGCCAGGGCCGCCCCCACCTGGGTTGTCGGAGCCTTCGTGGACGATGACCGGCCGGCCCTCGGCTGCCAGTGCATCGTTGACGGCCGTTTCGGCGTCGCGAAGTTCGGGCCGGAACGCTTCTACGCGCTCCCAGATCTCACTGGCGACATTTTCGGCAATCTCACGCGCCAAATCGGGGTCATTCTCGGTTGTGACCATGACGGTGACGCCGGTGTGTGGGGTATCGGCCGGGGCGAACCCGTGGCACATTGCGCAGTCGATAACGCTCGGGTGTTGCTCGTGGGCGAAGCAGATCTCGTTGAGATCACTGACGGGCGGCAAGTTGGAGGTGGTAGTCGGGATCATCATCGGCAGGATGGTGAGATGCGTCGTCGGCTTGCTGGAACCATCTAGCAGTCGGGGGATGATCTCGACGGCCTCCTGGCCGCGCTCATACATATCAATATGAGGGTAGTGATGGACGGGGAAGAGCGCGTCGGCGGCGTCGACCATCTCCTGGGTCATATTTCCGTGAAGATCGAGCGTGATGACGATCGGTACGTCCGGCCCGACGATCTGGCGCGTCTTCTGGGCGATATCGCCTTCAATATCGTCGTAGTCTTCGGCGACCCCGGCCCCATGCAGGGTCAGGACGACCGCGTCAACCGGCAGGGCCTCGCGAATGCCTTCGAGGAGCGTGTCGCGGAGTTGCTCGTAGGCATCTCGAGCGATGGTGGCGGATGGTGTGGCGTTGGCAAGGAAGGTTGGCACGACCTCGATGTCGAGGCGCTGGGCGGCTTCGAGGACGCCACCGCAGTAGGAGCGGACGCCGTCGTGATAGTTCGTGATCTCGGCGCCGGAGAGTTGGGTGAAATCTGAGGCTGGAGTCGTCCCCTTGCAGAACGTGTTCGTTTCGTGGAGGATTCCCCCGAGGGCGATTCGCATAAGACTTCCCTTGCATTTCGTCGCGATATCAGCAATCCAGGACATCGTAGACGGCGGCTGTGGGCAGGGCAAGCGCATTGACAGTTACCGCTCCAGTCGGTAGGCTTCCGGTTGGCCCAGTCGGCTAGTTTGCGCACGGTTGGGCATCGATCGCACATTTGGAGGGACCGAGACCGTGCCCAAGAGGACATATCAACCGCGGCGCATTCCGCGAAAGCGAAAGCATGGCTTCCTGAAGCGGATGAGCACGCGTGGTGGTCGTGCGGTGCTTGCTGCCCGGCGGCGCAAAGGACGCAAGAAGCTGACCGTGGCCAGCGAGTACAAGCCAACGAACAAGAAGTAGTCGCGACGCACGAGGAACAACCGAGCCCACCCCACCACTGGGTGGGCTCTTCAAATTTCAGGCATGCATGACAGTGATCGCCCGCGACCTGAGGTTACGCAGTCCACAAGATTTTGAGCGAGTTCGCAGCCAGGGTACGAGCTGGTCGAACCGCTTGCTTGTGCTTGTTGTTGAGCCAAGCAGCCAGCCTGCGAACCGCTATGGATTCGCGGTTGGGCGCCAAATCCGGCCGATTGTGCGCCGCAACCGAGTCAAGCGCCTGCTGCGCGAGGCGACTCGCAAGATTCACCCGCAGATCCGCCCCGGACACGATCTTATTTGGATTGCTCGCAACAGCGTTCGGGATGGTGTGCACCTCGATGACCTGATGGCTGCACAGCTAGACTTGCTGACGAGGGCTGGATTGCTTCGGGATTCCGACAGTGGTGCGCGAAACAGTACGATATGATGGTGAGCATCGCTGGATGCGACTGAGAGGACCTACTCCTAGATGGATCTGATACTAGCGCCCTGGCATTCATTTGCCGATCTCATCCAGTGGGCACTAGAGAATCTCGCCAATTTCACTGGCGATGCCGGTCTCGCGATCATTCTCTTCACCCTGCTCATCAAGACGATCATGCTGCCGCTGACGATCAAGTCGGTGCGCTCGACCCTCGCCATGCAGGAGCTCCAGCCCAAGATCAAGCAGCTCCAGAAAAAGCATGGCAAAGACCGCCAAGCCCTTAGCGAGGAGACAATGCGTCTCTATGCCGAGCATGGGGTTAATCCCGCTTCCGGCTGTCTGCCGATGCTGGCCCAGATGCCGATCTTCTTTGCGCTCTACTATGCCGTGAAGGATCTGGCCGGTGCTGGCGGCGGACTCTGGGACCAAGGATTCCTCTGGCTGCAAGATCTCGCAGAGCCGGACAAGTGGATGCTCTTTGGCACGGTGCCGGTCGTTCCAATCGCGTTCCTCGCTGCAATCTTCCAGTTCGTTCAGATGCGGATGTCGCGACCCGCGGGGCAAGGCAAGCCGAGCGACCCACAGCAAGCGGCGATGCAGGGCATGATGAACTTCATGCCGCTGATGGTCATCGTCTTCGGCTGGAGTTTCGCATCTGGTGTCGTGCTCTACTGGGCCACGCAGAGTCTGTACTCCGTCATCCAGCAGTGGTTCATCACTGGCTGGGGCTCGATGAAGGATTGGTTCCCGTGGTTGCCTGAGATGCCGGAGCACCGGCGGCTGGGCGCGAAGAAGGCTTCGGAACAGAAGAAAGGCGTACCCGCCGATGGTGAGCCTGTCCAGATGGGTGGACTCTTTGGCTGGATGCAGGGGAAGGCTCGTGCCGTAGAAGAGCGACAGCGAGAGCGCCTCGAACGTGAACAGGCAGTCCAGACGGAGGAAGCTGAACAAGCTGAGGACGATCTTGAGCCAGATGTGAGTGCTCCTGAGGGGTTCACCTCGCTCAATGTACAGGGTGGTCGCGCGCGCCGGAGGGGCCGAGCGGGTAAAGTACAGGGCGGCTCTGGAGATCATGAAAAGCGGACTTCGGGCTGAGGTCATTACCCAAGCTCATTGAGCGCGCGGGAGAGGAACGCACGTAAAGATGGAACCTCGAAAAAGCGTTGAGATCCAGGCTCGCACTCGTGAAGAGGCAACCGAACTCGCACTCGAGCAATTGGGAGTGACAGCGGACGAAGTCGACGTTCAGGTACTCGCAGAGCACCACGACGATTTCTACGGCGATGGCGAAGTCCTGATTCGGGTTTCGTTGAAGCGCAAGGGCGGGAACGCCCCGGTATCGGGCAACCGCCGAGACCCGGAACCAGCTCCACCGCGCCATGAACCGCGCCACCAAGCGGCAACCGCGAGTCACCCGACACCCGCGCCACGTCCAGTCCGGCAGTATGTGCCCGATGACGTAATCATTGAATACGAGACGCAGGCGAAGGACATCGTCCGCGAGCTATTGGAGCGGCTGAACATCGAAGCCGACGTCGTGGCTGTCGACAATCCCTCGGTGATGCCGGTAGGGGCGGATGATCCGCCGACGGTCTTCATCGACATCAACGGTCGTGATTTAGGTCTTTTGATCGGGCGACGCGGCGAGAACCTGCAACAGTTGCAATACGTCGTGAATCTTCTGATGAACAAAGGCACCGAGGAGTGGGTACGGGTCATTCTCGATGTCGAGGGCTATCGAATTCGTCGAGAAGAGTCGCTGATCGGTTTGGCGGAGCGCATCGCCCGGCAGGTCGCCCGCAACGGCCGGCCAATCTCGCTGGAGCCGATGCCGCCGAACGAGCGACGCATCGTTCACTTGACGTTGCAGGAGAACGGCAGCGTCAGCACGGAATCGAGTGGTTCCGGAGACATGCGCCGCGTCACTGTCTACCCGGCCGAGTAGTCCTACGGCCATTGCACGGGTCAACTGACGAGGTCTGCTTGTGTCGAACATTATGCGCCACACACCACCAGAATATGTCGCGGTGGGCCACCTGGCTGTCGATATCACTCCGGATGGCCCGCGGCTTGGCGGTAGCGTCATCTACGGTGCGCTGGCTGTGGCCAGGATGGGCATTCATGCTGGCGTGCTGACGCGCGCCAACCTCGATACGTTGCCCTCAGAAGTCACTAAGGAACTCGAAGCCGTCTCGTCGGAGGTGGAGCTGATCATTCAAGGCAGCGACACGACGACGACGTTTGAGAATTATGTAGTGGCGGGCCGCAGGCAGCAGACGATCCATGACTGGGGCGGCGAGATCGACTGGACGGGGCTGCCGCCACTCTGGCGCTCGGCAACAACGATCCACCTTGCGCCGATTGCCCAGGAGTTTGACGCGCGGCACGCTGGACGGCTGACGCCAGATTATCTCGGCGTGACACCGCAGGGGTGGCTACGTCGCTGGCCAACCACATTTCCGGGACATGTTCATCACGAGACGCCTCGATTCAGCAATGAGATCATGGCGAAGTTCGATGGGCTGGTCCTCTCGGCCGAAGAGTATGGATCGGCCCGAGAACTCTTCGAATACGTGGGACGCCGCGGCCTCAGCGTCCTGACACAAGGTGGCCAGGGCGCGACGGCGGTCGACCGGCAACGCAGGCTCGAAGTGGCCGCCTATCCCTCGAAGCGCGTCGACACCACCGGCGCGGGCGACGTTTTTGCTGGCGTGCTCTTTGCTCTGCGCGCGAAACGTACGCCGGTCAGCACATGTCTGAGAATGGCGTCGGCTGCGGCGGCCATTTCGATTGGCGGGGCCGGCATCAGCGCCATTCCAACACTGGCAGAAGTTGAACAACTGGTCGAGATCGAAGCCTCTCGCCCCTAGAAGATCCACACCGGAGCGCGAACAATGTACGACGATACGATAGCCGCTATCGCCACCCCGCCGGGAGAAGGTGGGATCAGCATCGTGCGGCTGAGCGGCGCCGAAGCTCCTGCAATCGCTGAACGTATTTTTAAGCTCGGCAAATCGCTGCAGGCCATCAAAACGAGTCAGCTCGATAGTCACCGGCTCTACTATGGCGGGATCGTCGAACCAACGACGGGTCGACAGATCGACGAGGTGATGCTGGTGAGGATGCAGCCTCCCCGGACATTTACTCGTGAAGAGGTGGTGGAGATCAGTTGCCACGGCGGCTGGTTGCCGGTGCGAGAGGTGCTGAGTCTCTGCCTTTCTGAGGGAGCACGACTGGCGGAACCAGGTGAATTCACGCTGCGAGCGTTCCTCAACGGCCGCATCGATCTGAGCCAGGCAGAGGCAGTCGCTGGGCTCGTCTCAGCGCGCACCAATCGCAGTCTCGATCTGGCGGTGAACGAGCTGCGCGGGCAATTAACAGCGCGGCTGGCCCCGGCGCGTGGAGCACTCATCGAATCGCTCGCCTACCTCGACGCCGCAGCGGATTTCCCGGACGACGAGATTCCCGAGCATGATCTCGGGCCATCTCTGGATCTCGCGCGAGAGCAGCTGACCGATCTCATCGCCTCGGCAGAAACTGGCCTGCTCTATCGAGAGGGCGTCAGGATCGCGATCGTCGGCCGGCCAAACGTCGGTAAGTCCAGTCTGTTGAATGCGCTGATCGGCAGCGACCGGGCCATCGTGACGGAGATCGCGGGCACGACGCGGGACGTCATTGCGGAATCCATCAATCTGGAGGGCATCCCGGCCACAGTGCTCGATACGGCGGGCATCACCGAGACGGAGGACATCGTCGAGCGTATCGGCGTCGAACGCTCACGACAGGCGCTGGCTAGTAGCGCAATCGCCGTGCTGGTGCTGGACCGCTCCGAACCGCTGCGCGAGCAAGACTTCGAAGTGGCGGAGCTGTTACAGGATCGCCTCGATGGCGCGGGCGTCCTGGCGGTCTGGAACAAGATCGACCTGCCATCGTTCAATGGGGCGCAACTGCCGGGGGCGCTGCAGGATATCCCGACCGTTGAGATCTCGACAGTCTCTGGCGTGGGATTGCAGGATCTTACGCGAGCCCTGCACGACCTGGCGGTATCCAAGAGTGAGGATGCAGCCGAGCCAGCACTGGTGACGGCCCGGCAGCTCGATGCTCTGCGGCGCTCTCTCGCGAGTGTCGAGGCAGCGATTCGCGCCAGGCAGGACGCGATCCCGCTCGACTTACTGGCGGTCGATGTGCGTGAGGCGCTCTATGCGATCGGCGAGATTACCGGCGAGCAGATCAGCGAAGCCGTGCTCGATGAGATCTTCAGCCGCTTCTGCATTGGCAAGTGAGCATCGACCGGTCTAGACGCTTCCGGAGAGCTGATCATTCACGAAGAGCAGCTTGTCGTCCTCGGTGCGGTTTGAAAATAGATAGCGAGTCCACGCCTGACGCTCGTGCCAGACGGGCGCAAGCTCCCAAACGCACATTGTATTGCCAGATACACCGGGGATCACCCGCTCGAACTCGGGCTGGACATCATCAGGATTACGCACGTAATGAGCAGTCCATAGCTCCTGATGTGCATCCCAGATGCCGATAATGAGATAGGTCAGCGCGCTGTGGTGGAAGATCACGAACCCCACCCCGTGGCCAGTCGGCACGACGCCAGAACTCACCAGCCGCTCGACATAGCAGCGGATCTCACTAGTCATGGCCTCCGAAGCGGGATGATCCTGCAAGCTGATCTCGTACCACTTCAGCAGCAGACCATCGAAGTGTTGAGGTTGGCCGGGCGCAACCACACGCCGGTGATGGCGATAGGACGTGGGGACGTTGCCAACGTTGCGGAGGTCGAATGCGAGTTCGGTGCTCATCGCTTATCCTTTCATGCCTGAAGACAGGCACACTGAATACGCCGTATGATAGCGGCATAGTGGCCTTGACTACAGGTCCACTCCGGGCAATTTTGATGGGACCACTCTCGGGATGCCGATAGAGATCGCGCTGCACATCGATCGCGAGTCGGAGCGCACCATTCACCATCAATTACTGGAGCAGCTGCGCCAGGCGATTCTGGATGGGCGGCTTGAGGGCGGGTCGCAGATCCCCTCGTCGCGAGCGCTCTCCGACCAGCTCGGCGTCTCTCGCAATACGGTGCTCGCGGCGTATGGCGATCTCTACGCTGAGGGATATATCGAGGGCCGTCACGGGTCAGGAACGTATGTCGTCGAGGGCCTGCTTGAGGTACCGCAGCAGGTGGGGACATGTGAGAGGCGGGAGTCGCGCTGGCTGCGCAAACCTGCGCTCGAGAAGCCGCCGGACCTCAGCACCCCCGATCCTCGTGCAAGCGTCGTCTTCGAGCTTGGACAGCCCTCGCTGGATCCGGTGCCAGAACGCCTCTGGCGCAAGCTCTGGCGTGAGGTCGAGACGAACATGCCGCCAGCTGGCTACGGCCCGCCTGGTGGCTATCTCGAGCTCCGACGGGCGATCGCGGCCTATCTGGGGCGCTCGCGCGGGATTGTTTGCACGCCAGACCAGGTGGTTATCACCGCTGGATCGTTGCAGGCGGTCGACCTGATCGGGAGGGCGCTGCTGCAACCTGGTGATCTGATCGGCTACGAAAATCCCGGCTACATGCGGTCGCTACAAAATCTCAAACTCACCGGTGCTCGTATCGCGCCGGTTCGAGTCACAGAAGATGGCCTGGACATCGATGATCTGGAGCAGCTTCCAGAGCCGCCGATACTGGTCTATACGACCCCATCACACCAATATCCAACAGGGGCGAGATTGCCGGTCTCCAGCAGGCTGGCGCTGCTCGATTGGGCGGGCAGGAACGACGCGCTGATTGTCGAGGACGATTATGACAGCGAACTGCGCTTCGACGGCCCACCTCTACCGGCCCTGGCAGGGCTCGATCACGAGGGAAGGACGGTGTATATCGGGACATTCTCGAAGATGCTATCGCCCGCCCTGCGCGTCGGGTATATCGTCGGGCCGATGCCGCTGGTGGAGCGGTTGACCGACTATAAGCGCGTCATCGATTTCCAAACAAGCTGGCCAGTGCAGTTCATGCTGGCGCGATTTGTGGAGAGCGGTCAACTGGAGCGTCACATCCGCCGCATGCGCCGTCACTATGCCGCAAAACGGCAGCTGCTCGGTGAGATTCTGGGGGACCTGGGAGAGCGAGCGACGCTGCGCGGGCTTGAGGCTGGCCTGCATGCGTTTCTGGAGGTCTTCGAACCCCTGCGCGCAGATGATATTGCCAGCCAAGCGCTGGCCGAGGGCGTGCAGGTGGCAACGATCGAACCGTATTACATCGGACCTGCAGATCGACAGGGCATCTTGCTGGGTTACGGTGGTCTGACGATGGAGCAGATCGAGCGTGGCGCGACGGTACTAGCCGGAATCATCCGTCGAGCGTAGCTGCACGTCGTCATTGCGTTGTGCCACGGCCAGCCACTAGGCTTCACTCCGGCCGAACGGCAAGGTTCAGTATCGGGTGTGGAGGTAGTGGAGATCGGCGAGCAACCCAACAACTCAACCCGCCGTCGCCTGTCCATCTGCCACGCGGGCACCTACGAGCGCGACTACCCACGCAACAGACTGGTGATCGAGGCGCTGAGCGCGGCAGGGTCGAACGTCGAAGAAGTCCACGTGCCGGTCTTCGAGCAGTGGCGTGACAAGAGTGACCGGTCCCCACGACTGCTCGCTGCAATTGCTACCCGGCTCGTACTCGCTGAGTTGCGCTTGATGCCTGATGTGGCGCTTCGTCTCTTGCGCTGCCGGGCACTGATGACGGGCTACGTGGGACAGTTCGACACGCTAGCACTCGGATGGATCGCCCGAGCGATGGGCAAACCGGTGATTATCAACCCGATGATCACGTTGACGGACACGCTGGTTGAGGACCGCAAGCTGGCAGCTGAGGGATCGACTGCCGCACGGATTATCGCCGGAGTTGATCGGGCAGTGCTCCAGATGGCGGATATCGTGATCACCGATACAGCCGCGAACGGTGACTATCTGACGCAGCGCTTCGGCCTGGACGCGGAGAAGATCTGCGTGGTGCCAGTCGGCGCAGACGAGACGATCTTTTCCCCTCCCCTCACTCCCTCCAAGCCATCAGAAGACCGGCTCGATGTGCTGTTTTATGGCAAGTTCATCCCGCTCCATGGCATCGAGACGGTTGTGCGAGCTGCACGGATCGTGCAGGACGAGGACGTCTCTGTTCAATTTGAATTGGTGGGCCGCGGGCAGGAGTACGCACGAATTCGGGCGCTTGCGGAGCAGCTGGGGATCGCGAACATCAAGTGGACTGAGTGGGTATCCTTCGAACACCTTGGTGACCGCATCCGGTCGGCCGATGTAGTGCTGGGGATCTTCGACGAGGGGGCGAAGGCCGGAAGAGTCATACCGAACAAGCTCCATCAGGCGCTGGCGTGCGGAGCTGCGACGATCACCCGCTGCAGTCCGGCGATAGACGAGATTGCGCGGGCCGGTGGGACGGTGGCGATTCCCCCTTCTGATCCTAAAGCATTGGCAAAAGCGGTGCTAGCGCTGCGTGATGCTGAGCAACGCACGACAATTGGCCGAGCTGGCTACGAAGCGTGGCGCTCGCTGGCGTCGGCCGAGGCATTGACGGAAGCTGCGAGGAGGGTGCTCGAACGGCTGCATCCGACAATGTAGATAAGCAGAGCACCTCTCGCTTGATGCTTGTGGCGTTTATCGCGGGGCTAGCAATCGCTGTCGCCGCGCTCTACTTCACGGGCGTTATCGGCGATGCGTGGCAAACGATGCGCTCAGCGAAACCACTGCCGCTGTTACTTGTGGTGGTGACCGGAATGACGTTGCCGATCGTCCACGCCCTGCGCTGGCGGGTAGTCATGCGCTCGATGGATGTCGAAATATTGCCCTCTGACGCTGCTGACATTACGGTCAGCTCGTCGCTGCTGAACTACGCCAGCCCGGGGTTTGTCGGCGCGTCGGCGAAGGCAATCCTGGCAAACCGGACGCAGCAGGCTCCATTTCGTGCCACGGCGCTCTCGATCGCCTTCGAGCACAGCCTGGACCTGACGTTGATGGTGATCAGCTCGGCAGCGGCCATCTTGATCCTCGGCCCATCGCGATTCCGAGATGCGCTAGAGCCGCTGGAGCGCTATGCCAACGTCGCAACGGCGATTGTGAGTCTCATCGTGCTGCTGATCGTGACGCTTGTGGTGTTGAAGTACGGGCTCTGGCGTTATGTGCAAAATGCGTTTCGCACGGTGGTGACAATTGGGCGGCGAGTCGATACGCGGCAAGTTGCCTTGTTGAGCCTGATCTACTGGCTGTTGCAGGTGGTCGTCGGGCTGCTGCTCTTCTGGTCGCTCAGCCTGCCGCTCAACCCGGTGAATATCGTGGCGATTGTGACCATCCCCACGCTGGCGGGCATGCTGGCGCCCGTGCCTGGTGGTGTTGGTGTCCGGGAAGCCGCAACGTTGGCGTTGACGACGGTGACCGGCGTGGGGGCAACGGCACTGCTCAGTCTGGCGATTCTCCAGCGTGTGCTGCTGATTGGGAGCTTGCCACTCTCGCTGGCGATCATCCGACTCGAACGCAAATTCGGACCGTCAGACTGGCATATACGCTCATGAGCACCCGAAACCGGCGGCTGTGGATCTCGCTCTGGGTTGGTGCGGCACTGATTCGGCTACTGATCATGCCGTTCACGATGCACATGGACGCCTACCAGATCTACTCGCGCGCGGCGGACGCGGCCTATGACGGCGAGTGGTTTGGCTGGAGCGCACAGATTCTGATCCAGTCGCTGCACAATCTCTGGCTCTTGATCATCCGGCCACTGCTGCCGAACAGCGCCGGTATCTGGTCGGAGACGTCGTCGGTCGCAGGGGTTGGCGCAAGCCCCGAAGACTATCAGCGATTCCTGGCATACGATCATGTCTTCCGGGCGATCTTCTTGATGAAGTTGCCCTATGTTGTTGCCGATCTGGGCTGCGCCTGGCTCATCACCAAGCTGGTCAGCCCGGCGCGGCGATTCGCGGCCGCCGCGTTCTGGCTGCTGAATCCACTGGTCATCTACGCGACGGCGGTGTTTGGCCGTCATGATGTGCTGGCCATCTTCGTGGTGCTGCTTGCGGTGCTGGTGGTTCGTCGGGAATCCGACCTGGCACGGCTGGGCGGTCTGGCGCTGCTGGGCGTTGCAACGCTGACGCGCTTCTTCCCGATCGTCATCGTGCCCATCTTTGTGCTGGCCTACCGACGCTCGAACCGGCAACTGGCGGCTGCGGCTGGGCTGCTTGCGGGATTCTGGGTCGTGCTCGAGGTCGCCGGGATCGCACTGAGTGGCAACAGCCCGACGCTGGAGCTTCTGGGGTCGTATGAACACGTGGAATATTGGACGGATCTTGGAATCCGGCTCCGGTTCGACGATTTCATCTTCATCTTCCCTCTGGTCTACGCCTTGGGACTGCTCTGGATTGCTGAACGAGACTTGACGCCGGAGGAGTTCCCGTCGATAGCCGCCGCGAGCTTCCTGGTGCTCTTCGGATTGACGTTCTTTCACCCGCACTGGTCGATCTGGCTGGTGCCGTTTCTGGCGCTGACGATTGCCAGTTCGCCACGACTGGTCATCTATCACGCGATTCAGATCGTGGCGCTGGCGTTCTACTTCACGCAGTGGGGGTCGTGGACGACCTGGGAATTACTGCGCCCGGCGCTCGGAGATCGTGTGGCGAGCTTGCCGGATCCTTATGATGCGATCAGCGCTCAGATCGAGCCGCTATTGGTCTATGGGCTGGTGAGGTCACTACTGACGGCGGTCTCGCTCTGGCTCGCGTGGCGTATTTTGGAGCCGTTGATCCGGGTGCGGCGCAATGTCTAGCTGGCGCTGGGTGATCGTGGCTCTGCTGACGGTGATGGTGCTACCGGGCTGCAACATCAAAGTGGCAGGAATGCGGTCGCCGCTGGG
>CAYNTE010000020.1:0-15941 GCA_964399615.1 uncultured Thermomicrobiales bacterium | reverse complement strand
CCGCGCCGGTGCTGGCTCGTTATGCGGCCATCGAGTTACCGAGAGACGGCGATGTGACGGTGATTGACGAACCGCCCTTGCTCGCGGCTGGCGAGCGCATCATCATACGGCTGGTGCCTGCGGACGGGTCGACGGCACGTTGGGAATATGCACTGACGCCGAACCGCAAGCCGTACGGTGGGACGGTCGCCAGTGCCGGCGACACGCCCCAGCGAGGGGCACTGGTCTTCTCGACTGTCTTCGAGCAGGATGTCGATTTCCGGCGCATGGCTAACCATACCTGGGACCGGATCCGGGACCATGCACTGGAGGATGCTGTCTTTCTGATCTTCTGGATCGGCGGGTTAGCATTGACGGTGGGAGCCGGTGTCTGGCGCTGGCGTGCGGCTGAGGGAGATTGATAGTGGTTACTGGGCGATCGGAGCGAACGTGTCTGCTCTGCGGCCGGAGCTTTACGGGCCGGACCTTCCTCTGCCGCGACTGCTCGGAGCGTCTCAAAGTCGAGAAGATGACGGCGGAGGAGCAGCAGCGATTCTACTCCGAGCTCGACAGGGCCTACCCCGAGCGATCCAACACCTACGGCAGCTACAACCGACCAGATGCATTGATCGAGGCGGTCAAGCGGCTGCCGCGCCATGTTCGGATTCTTGAGGTTGGATCTGGCGGGGGATTTCTGGGCCGGGAGCTTGCCGACCTCGGGTTCACGGATATCGTGCTCACCGATGTGACGGAATCGGCCACCTTGCAAGCCAGCATCCGCGTTCCCGAGGCGCTGGTCGTGCTGGCCGATGGGGAACATCTCTCGTTCGCAGATGGGGCATTTGACGTGGTCATCAGCAGCGATGTCATCGAGCACCTGCAGGACCCGGGCCGGCATATCGACGAGGTGCGGCGGTTGCTGACCCCGCATGGCCTCTACTTCTGCAAGACGCCGAACCGGCTGATGGCCGAGGCGTTCTATCGGCTGGCCGGGCTTCATGACAGCCATGTCTGGCATCCATCGATGTTCTCGCCAGCGGAATTGCGCGAGGCGCTGGAGGAACGCGGGTTCGAGGTGCGGTTCCTCAGTCCGAAGCATCTGACGAATGCGCAGCTCGCGAAGCTACCTGCCTCGCGGGTGACGAAGCCTTTGGCCCGCAAGTTGCCGGTCAACAAGGCTCCACTGGAGATTCGACCGCACCTCGAAGTGATCGCTCGAAAGGTCTAGATATCCCAGTTATCGAGCTGGATGCGCTTGAACGCCTGCGCGTGAGTCATGCGATGGGCGCCGGGCCAGTTGCGGCTGCGCGCCAGGGCGGCAGTCTGCAAGGCCCATCGCTCGACGGCATCGGTCGGGTCCCAGTCTCCGAGCTGGCTCTTGTGCTCCTTGAGTGCCGCGGCCTGGGTCTCGGTATAACCGGTGACGTCGATAAAGAAGTCGAGCTTCTCTTCGTCGGCATAGAGATAGATGTCCGTTGCCTTATGCGGCTCCAGACCTTCCTCCAGAAGCTCCGGGAAGGTCAGGCGGTCGCGTGCCGAGGGGAAGATGGCGGCCAGTGAGGCCTCGCCCATCGCGACGTGGTCGGGGTGCTGAATGTAGTGGTCGTAGTAGCGTGCGGTGGGATCTTGGCAGATGATGGCGTCTGGCCGGACCTGGCGGATGACCCGCGTGATGTCGCGACGAAGCTCCAGGTCGGCGACGACCTCGGCATCTCGCTTGCGGAGGAAGTAGACATCCTTGACGCCCAGCACCTTGGCGGCAGCTCGTTGCTCTTCTTCGCGAGCCTCCATCAAGGACTGGCTGGAGTAGGAGGGATCGTCGCTACCCTTGTCGCCGCTAGTGCCGAGCAGGAAGTAGACCTCCTGGCCGGCCGCAGCCCATTTTGCAACGGTCGCACCACAACCGAACTCAGCGTCGTCAGGGTGGGCCATGATTACCAGGACGCGGCGTGCTGCTTGCGTCGTATCACTCACGAACTACTTCCTCTCAATCGATCAATATCAGTGGCGGGGCCGTTTTGACCCCGCCTCATTGTGCAACCGCTGGACGGTCGTTGTCATTCCCTACGGCGTCAAGCGAGTTATTGTCCTCGGGAAGAGTGTGACCTCGCGGATGTTGTCGACCTCGACTAACCGCGCCACGAAACGCTCGAGCCCGATGGCGAAGCCACCGTGGGGCGGCATGCCATACCGAAACGCTTCCAGATAGCTGGCGAACGGCTCGGGGTCGAGACCAGCTTGTTCGAGCGCTCGCAGGTAGTCAGCGTAGCGATGGAGGCGCTGACCGCCGGTGACCAATTCGATCCCGCGGAAGAGCAGGTCGAAACCCCGCGAGTAGCCAGGCCGGTCTGGATCAGGGTGGGTATAGAACGGCCGCTTGACCATTGGGTAGCCCTCGATGACCAGCCACTGCGAGCCATGCTCGCGCTCCGCCCACTGACCGAGCCAGCGCTCGTGGGCAGGAGCGAGATCGGGTTCGTTGCGCAGGTCCTCGCCGAACGCTGCCGAAAGCATCTCCATCGCATCAGCGAAGTGCAGGATCGGTAGCTCTTCGGGCACGGTGGGAAGATCGATTGCTGGAGCGCAACGCTCCTCGACCGCCGTGATCATACCGGCGATGACCTCGCGCAGGACACGCACGACCGTGCGGTGGTCGTCGATGAAGCCAAGCTCGGCGTCGAGCGAGACGTACTCGTTGAGATGCCGGGCGGTGTCGTGCGGCTCGGCACGAAAAACCGGGCCGGTCTCGTAGACGCGCCCAAAGACCCCGACCATCATCTGCTTATAAAATTGCGGACTCTGCGCCAGGTAGGCAGTGCGGTCGAAGTAGTCGACCTCGAAGACGTTGGCGCCACTCTCGGTTGCCGATGCGACCAGTTTGGGAGACTGGATCTCGCGGAAGTCGAGCGCATCGAGCGTGCGACGGAACCCTGACAGCAGCGCCGCAGTGATCTCGAAGTAGGCTCTGCGCTGCGGGTGCCGGTTGGCCAGGACACCATGATCGAGCTGGGTGGGTAGCGATGCGCCGAGCTCTGGCCGGTAGAGGTCGAAGGGCAGCGACTCCTCGACCGCCGAGAGCACGGTGACCTCGGGATGATGGATCTCGACGCCTCCGGGGGCTTGCGGCTCGGCCACGACATCGCCAGTGATCGAGAGCACGCTCTCCGCACCGAGGGCGGCGATTTGCTCATCCAGCGCTCCGGGATCGATGACGATTTGAGCCAGGCCGTGGGGATCGCGCAAGATGAGGAAACTCACCTTGCCGAGCTGGCGATAGCGATGCAACCAACCAGCGATCTGAACGCGCTGGCCAGTGTGCTGAGCCAGCGAGACTGTTGGGACAATCGACGCGAGTGCGCCGGATAGAGCAGGGCTTGCCTGCATGATGACACCTCCTCCGAACGACAAGTCCCCACGCCATGCGGACGAGGGGGACGCTCGTGGTGCCACCACATTTCGCCACCGCGTCGGAGGGTTGCGGCGGCCTCAGGTGCCCGGTAACGGGGGCGAGCCGTCGCGGCCTACTGGACCTAGGTGTTCAGCCGCGCGCTCGGGAGGGTCTTCACAACCGTCGTGCGGCCGCCTCACACATACCGGCGGCTCTCTGGACGTCGAAGGACGGTTGCTACTTGGCTCCGTCAACGCTTTCGGCCGTTGAGCATACAGAAGCAAGCGACACGCTGTCCAGATATGTCATCCTTCGGACCGTAGAGACGCGTATGGAAGGCGGATGTCGCCGTGCGAAACCTGCTCGGACGGCTGCTCGAACGAACTCCCACTGATCTCGATCGCATCGCCACGCACTGGGATGTCGATTTGCGCGGGCGTGATCGCTACAGCGACGTTGCGGCGATCTATCGCACGATGACGGATATCTGGGCAGCACGCGATGCCTGGGCAGCGATGGATGCACCACAGCGACGGATGATCCAGACGATGCTGCGGCTCGATGACGGCCCACAACCCCCAGCAGCGCTGGCGCATATGAGCGAGCTGGATGCGGACGTCGCTCGCGACGCGCTGCGACAGCTCTTCCTGATTGGCGTCGTTGCGGTCGATGACGATGCGGCTGAGCAGTACCGTGAAGATAATCAGCCAGCGGAGCTCTTTCTGCCGCGCGAGCTGGCGGCGGTCTTTCAGCGGATCCTGGACGAACAAGATGTCGAGTTGCGTGATGATCTGAAGATTGACGAGCTGCTGGCCATCCCGGTGCTGGCCGAGATGGAGGACGCTGCAGCCCGCTGGGGAGCGCGGGTAACGCCGGGCTTGCAGACGCGAGCAGAGCTGGTCAACGTGCTCCGCAACCAATTGACCCGACCAGAACACGTGGAGCGACTGGTGCGGAATCTCTCGGGCAACGCACGCGATCTGTGGCTGCGTCTGCGGGATGCCGGGGGACAATTGCCACTGTCCGGGGTACTGCCGGCGCAGCGCAGCGCGCAGCGTCGCAGAGCGATTCAGGAGCTAACCGCGCCGCTGCTGGCCTGGCATCAGTACCGCGAAGGCGAGGACGGGACCAAGGAGCGCTGGCTGATCATCCCCAACGCGATCTTGCGACCCGAGAAACCGGAGACAACGCCACCACCAGCGCTACGGTCGGTCGATCCTGATGACGTGTTGGAGGCGGACTGGGTCTTCCCCCAATCGCTCGCCTGGGATCTGCTGACGGTCATGCGCGAGGTCGTCGTGAGCGAACCACGCTGGAACGCGCTCGTCGAGGACAACCCCACTATTGCGCGACGATTTCGCGGCAAATTGTGGCGCTCGGATCGGGAGAGCGGCACGCTGCCGACCGGGTATATCCCGTTTCTGGTCGCCGTCGGCGCTCATATGGGCGTGCTGCAGGATATTGACGGTCGGGCTGGTCCCGGCCCTGCAGCTCAGGACTGGCGAAAGCGAGCCTTCACGACCGCTCAACGCGAGGCGGTTCAAGCCTGGGCCCGGATTGAGACCTGGGTTGAGGGCCAGAGCCGGGTCGACGTGGCGCTCTACGGCGCCTCATGGCCAGCCTACCGGCAGACGTTGCTGGAGTCGCTGGGGCAGCTTGAACCGGACATCTGGTACGACGAAGCGTCGTTCATTGATCGTCTGCTTCAGAGTGAACCGGATCTCTTGCGACAAGCCCAGGTCGGGGCGGCACCGCGTGCACAGCTCAGCATGCGGATCGAGGACGGCCAGCGACCGACGGATTCGCGACTCGAGACGATGCGGCTGATCGTGGCGACGACGCTCTCGACAGCCGGCATTTGGCTGAATCTGATTGAGCGCAGCCAGAAACTGGAAGATGGCGAGGCCGTGCTGCGTCTGACGCCATTTGGTCACTGGATCACGGCGCGAGGTGCCGAGCCAGTGGGACAGCACCTAGGCCCGGCACCGCTCGGGGTGGGCGCAAATTTTCAGATACTCCTCTACCGCCCTACCCCCCGGCGGGTATGGGCGCTCTCGGCATTCAGCGAATTGCAGGCGCTTGACCGCGTATCGACGTACATCCTGACCGCACCTGCACTGATACGCGCGCTGGCGGGCGGGGTGAATCTCAGCGACGTCGTCAAGGTGTTAGAGAGCTTGAGCGGTCAAGATCTGCCTCAGACCGTGACCTATACGCTGGAAGAGTGGGACCGGGGCTACAGGCGAGTCTGGCTGAATCGAGCCGTGGTGTTGACCCCGGAAGAGGGTGAAGACAGCAATGCCATCGCCCGCGCGCTGCGGGATGCCGGGCTGGAGCCGGAGATCCTGGAAGATGGTCGCATCCTCCTGTCGAGCGAGACGGCGAGCGCTAGCGAACGGCTCTACACGGCGGCCGCCCACGCGCTACGGGACAGAGGCTTCGCGCCGCTGACCGACCAGGACGCGGTGCTGAGACGGGACCGCAAAGGATCCTAGTCCACTCGATCCTCAGGCAGATCCACCGTTTCGGCATAGGCGCGGGTTATCTCCCTGCCGCGATGGATGAACTCAAAGATGGCGAAGAGATCGCGGTCGGAGAACTCGTCCAGCAACTGCATCGTTTGCATGACCAGATCACCATAGATGCCCTCGCCAATGGTGGAGAGCTTCTCTGTCGGCTCGATGAGCACGCGACGGCGGTCGGCCGGGTCGGGACGTCTCTGCACGAAGCCGGCAGCGACGAGGCGGTCGACCACGGCAGTGACCGCGCCCGAGGTAAGACCGCTCAGCTCGCTCATGCGGCCGGCGGTGATGGGGCTCTCCAGTGACAGAATATCCATGCATCGCAGATCGGTCCGGTGGATCTCCAGCAGATCGGCCACTCGATGGTTGAGGATATCGACGGCCTTGTGCAGCTCCCGCAGTTCGACGTGGATGCGCCACTTGAGGTCGGTGCGCGTTTGGCTGTTCATGTTCCGATCCTGTGAGATACGTCCCCCTTTTCAGCCCATTTTGCCAGAGAAGCTGGGCAACGGGATAGGGGTAAGAGCGGAGGGATTCTAATTCTCTTGACAATCAAAGCAATGCGCACTAGACTATGCCCGTTGTTAACCGAATCACTCCAACGGTGGAGATAGGAGACAAAGATGTTTCAGAATCTTGCCAGGTTTTGCTACCGGCGTCGATGGCTGGTGCTTACTGTCTGGGTCGTGCTCCTGGTCGGGCTGGGCGCCCTGAGCGGCGTGGCAGCGGGAGAATTCAAGACGGAGTTCTCGCTGCCTGGTTCTGAGAGCGACAACGCTCTGCAGATTTTGCGCGAACACGGCTTCGATGCTCGTGCCGGCGAAACAGCACAGATCGTCTTCCAGTCGGAATCCGGGTTCGACGACCCGGTCACGCGCGAGACGATCGAGAATTTCCTGACACAAATTGATGAGCAGGTCGATGGAGCAACGGTATCGAGTCCGTTTGCCCCAGGTGGCGAGCGTCAGATCTCGCAGGATGGAACGATCGCCTACGCGGATATCAATCTCTCTGAGCGTGCTTTCGAGGAATATACCGACGCAGGGAAGCAGATCCAGGCGTTGGGTTCGAACATGTCCGTCGAAGGGTTGCGGATCGAATACGGCGGCAATATGTTCTGGGAGCAATCGCAATCGCTCGCCGAGCTCATCGGCGTGATCGGTGCGATGATCATTCTCCTGGTGGCCTTTGGCTCACTGATCGCGATGGGTTTGCCAATTCTGACGGCACTCTTCGGCATTGCCACCGGCGCTCTGCTGGTGATGCTTGGGACGAACCTGATCGATATGCCGAATTTCACCATGGGCGCAGTGGTCATGATGGGGCTCGGCGTCGGTATCGACTATGCGCTCTTCATCGTCACGCGCTATCGCGATGGCCTGCATGACGGTTTAGATGCAGAAGCGGCAACGGTCAAAGCGCTCGATACGTCGGGTCGGGCCGTGCTCTTCGCGGGTATCACGGTGATCATCTCGATCCTCGGCATTCTGGTGATGAATCTCTCGGCGATCAACGGCTTTGCGTTTGCCATTGCCGCTGGCGTGCTGATGACGCTGCTGGCGTCGTTGACCCTGCTGCCGGCAATGTTCGGATTTATCCGCGAGCGCATCGACAAGTTTGGGCTGCCGCACCGCTCCAGCGCGAGCGACGATGGCTCACGGCAGTCAGTCTGGTATCGCTGGAGCCGGATCGTGCAGGGACGGCCGTGGGTGACGCTGATTGCGGGGCTTGCGTTCCTGGCCGTGCTGGTGATCCCGGCGTTCGACCTGCGCCTCGGGTTTGGCGATGCTGGCAATCTCTCAGAAGACCAGACGGCACGCCAGGCGTTCGACTTGCTCGCCGAGGGGTTTGGGCCGGGCTTCAACGGCCCGCTCATGCTGGTGACCGAGACACCAAATGGCGAGCAGGATCTGGCTGTGCTCGAGCAAGTGACCAACGAGCTGCGCCAGATCAACGGAGTGGCTAACGTTAGCCCACCGATTGCGAGCCCGGAGGGTGGCGCGGCGATCATCCAAGTCGTTCCGACCACCTCGCCGCAAGATCCTGCTACGAGCGACCTCGTGCATCACTTGCGCGACGACTTCCTGCCCGTGATCCAGCAAGATACCGGGGCTGGCGAGATTCTGGTCAGCGGATCAACGGCGGCTTCGATCGACTTCTCGGACTATACCGCCGATCGCATGCCCATCTTCTTTGCCCTGGTGCTCGGGCTCTCGTTCCTGCTGCTGATGGTCGTCTTCCGCAGCGTGATCGTGCCGATCAAGGCGGTGATCATGAACCTGATCTCGATCGGGGCAGCCTACGGTGTGATCGTCGCGATCTTCCAGTGGGGCTGGGGGATGGAGCTGTTCGGCATCGGCAGAGAGGGGCCAATCGAGGCCTGGGCGCCGATGATGCTCTTCTCGGTCGTCTTCGGGCTGTCGATGGATTATGAAGTCTTCCTGCTGTCGCGAATTCGTGAAGAATTCGACCGCACGGGCGACAATGGCCGAGCGGTTGCTGATGGCCTGGCAAAGACGGCACGGGTGATCTCGGCCGCGGCCGCGATCATGGTGCTGGTCTTCATGGGCTTTGCATTGACTCCAGATCGATCATTGAAGCTGCTTGGACTCGGTCTTGCGGTAGCGATCCTGATCGACGCGACGGTGGTCCGGCTAGTGCTGGTTCCATCGGCCATGGAGCTGCTGGGCAAGCTGAACTGGTGGATGCCGAATTGGCTTGACCGCGTCCTTCCACGCCTCAATGTTGAGCCAGAGCCGGAAGCGCCAGTCCGGCCGCAGCGACCGGTGAGCGAGCTTCCGACTGGCAAATAATCAGGAGCGCGCCTCCAAAAGCTGATCTCGCAATGGCCGGTCTCGCCCGATACTTCGGGCGGGCTGGCCACTCTCACCTTCCTTGGCGATACCGCCGATAAGCAACTCCAGCATGGCTTTGTTCGCCAGCAGATGCGCCTCGGCAACGGTCTCCAGATGCTCGCCGATGGCCGTCTCGTCATTGACCTCAGTCACCCACGAGAGATAGGTGGTGCGAGGATACGCAGTCGAGAAGCCGCGACGGGCGGAGCTGCCATCGACGATCGAACGGTGCCAGAGCATGCCATCGACGAACTCGCCAGGGAAGCGCTCTGGCAACCGGTCTTGCCCCCAGCGCTTGTAGCTGCTCCAGATCTCCTCGTTCAACTCCCCGATCCTGGTGCCGTGATAAGCGCGGCAAACATGCTCGACAAGCCGGTCGGCGGCATAGCGATGCTTGGGGTCATCGAGCGTCCAGGCAATGCCATAGATCAACGCCTGTGGGATCCAGTAGGAGATGCGGAACCGGGGCGGTGAACCAAACCCACTGAAGGGCTGTGCCCACTCGTGCGAGGGAACGCCGTGGTTGTCAACCAGTGCATCGGGCAGCCAGCGTCGCCAGACCGCGGGACGCGCCAGCGCTTCACCGAAGGGTGTATTGGGGTCGAAGAAGTGCTGGCTGAACTCGGTGCCGTGGAGGTTGTATCGAGCGATGTGGTGCTTCCAATCTGCAGCATCGGGATCCGAGCTGAGCTGGGCATGCAGCGCCGCGCCATCAGGGTTCTCGTAGGGCAGGATGACGACGTTGACATTGCGGGCGATTTCGCTCCACTCCGGGTCGGTGGCGTATTTCCAGGCCAGCATCAGTGCCGAGTTGGTGCTGGAGATCTCGTTGGCGTGGTGACGGGCGGTGATGACCCCGGTGGGCTTGAGAATAGAGGCCTTGACCGGTGGCGCAAGCCGTCCTGGAGTGGGAGAGGTAAGCGCCAGGGCGAGAACGGGCCGGCCGCCAGTCGAGGTAGCTTCGACCCAGGCGGTTATGCCGGGGAATCCAGTCAATGCCTGGGCCTCGGCCATCACCGCGCTGCCGTGCAAGTTGACGTTTGCCGGCGGTGGTGTGCGTGGCTCTTCGTTGCTGGCGAGCACCTCCGGCAGAGCAACATTGATCGAACGGCGCTCCGACCCGACGACGAACTCAGCCTGCATGCTGCGTGCATTCGACTGGCCGGCGTTGATGGTCTCCAGGCGCTCGATGCACTTCGCCTCGTCGTTGGTCTCGACGGTGATGCTGGGGTAGAGCGCGCCGTCTTGCAGCGTGATCTGATTGACGCGGATATCGACATCGAGCTGTGGCGGTTGCTCCTGGGCGTTCCAGAGCCGGAAGGTCGCACTCGGGACAGCGCCGGGCACGACGCGCACCACGGGCACGACAGCACCGGGGGCACTGGTCGATTCGCCCGTCTCATGCTCGCCGTAGACCTGGATGAAATCGAGCGCGTTGAAGTAGATGTCTTCGTGGAGCGCTTCTGCGGCGGAGTCATTCTCCTCCCGGACGCCGACGGGCTGGTTTGGTTCAGAGATGGTGACCTCGACATCCAGACGGCCGAAGAAGGGCTGGTTCGCAATAGTGGGACCGCCCACACTCTCGATGTGATGTATGATCTTGGGCAGGATCTCGCCTTGCCAGAATTGCCAGAAGCGCTCCAAATCGGTCTCCACGGGCCAGCGCTGCTCGGATGCGCCCTGGTAGAGCACTACGCCGCCGGTAGTGACACAGACCGTGCCTTCGTCCTCAAACGGAGGGACGAATGTCCACTGACCACTTGAGAGGATCGGACAGTCCCAGCTGCCGACAATCTCGCCGTCGCTGTCGAATGCGCGGGCCTCGTAGCGGAGGTTGGGGTCGGGGTCCGGCTCTTCGGTGAAGGTGATCTGGTCGAGATCGAGCCCGAGTTCCTGGGCCGCCACCTCGTCGCCGGGGAAGAGCTCTTGCAGCCAGCGGATGGGCATGTCCAGTCCGTCTTCAGGTCCATTATGACGCGGGAAGCGGACGTCCAGTCGGGCAACTGAAAGCTGCTTCGCCTCGGGCAAAACCACCTCGCGTAGCCAGGAGAGGCCGATCTTGTAGGCACTGATAACGCGCAGATCCTCGACCTGGGCGCTGGCGCTATCCAGACGGTCCTGGAGTGCGTGAGCGATCTTCTGACGCTCTTCGGGCGGCTCACTGACCAGGACGACGATGCGCGCGGGCTGGTTGAGGTCGATCGCCGCAAGCACATCGTTGTCAAAGGTGTTGAGCAGGCTCTGCACCTCGTGCTCTGCGGACCAGTCGACCTCCCATGCGAGATCGCCGACCTCTGAAGGTGCGGCACAACCGGCAAGCTTCCGGCGTGCGTCTCGCAGCGCGGTGGTCACGCCACCACTCGCTGGATGTCCGGCGTAGGGCCAGTCACTCGCGACGAGATTCAGGAGCTCGGCAAGTTGACCGGGATCTCCACTGGCTGTCCAGCTGCCCTCGCCGGCAGCGAGCTGCGGCGCGCCGTCGCCGGGCTGAATGTGGAATGGCGCGCCACCAGGCTGGCCCAGCGATCCGCCAAGACCGCCTGACTCCAGCCCAACGCGCGCAGCCAGATTGATGACCGCTGCGGCGAGCTCGGCCGGCAGGGAATCGGGCAGCACGAAGGAGATGCGTGTTGAATCGGGCAGCAGATCGTCGTCGTTGTCGACCAGCGCGCCCTCGATGGTGACGAGGTCGAGGAGATCAGATGATGGAGGGTCACCGGCGGTGCTGGTTGTCGAGCTGGAGTCGCTGCCTTCAACGCTGGTCAGATCGACGTCATCCGCGCTCGCGCTATCGGCAACGACACAGACCGGGAAGGGCAATGCCCCGGCTCTCAGGCCGATCTGCGCGGCGATGTCAATGGCCCTGATGACGAGATCGCGGTCGACATCGCCAGGGGGCAGTGTCAGCCGGCCTTGCAGGTCGTCGGGGATACCATCGCCGTTTTGATCCACAAGCAGCGTCGTCGCGAGCGCCATCATCGGTTGCCTTTCATGCCGCGTTCAGCACGCACAAACACCATCTGGACGTAGCTCGTTCGAAGATCCCCGGAGGATTACTGGCGCAGTGCGCAGAGTGCCTGGCGAATCTCTCCCAGGTGATAGGCCGAGTGCGCCGCCATGTTGAATCCACCAGCGATCATGTCGCCATCGAGCTTGTCCGTTGCCTTGACCATAGCGATCCACTGTTGATATCGATCACGGAGTTGGTTGTTGAGATCGCTCCACTCAGCATCCGAGACCGTGGTCGTCTCCCAGGCCCGGCTCCAGTCGACATGCTCAGGAGGATTGCCCGCCGCATATTGCAGACCGACGTCGAAGAAATAGATCAAGTGGGTCACTTGAGCGGCAATCGACGAACAGGTCGGGCCGATCGCTCTCGACGCCTCCTGAGCTGAGACATCCGCGAGTGTCTCGAAGAGCGAGTCGCCTTTGTCGAGATACATTCCCTGGACGCTCTCGAACGTCTCTTCCAGGATCGTCAGAAAGGCCTCGCGGTAGACACTTCCAGAGACGGTGTCAGACATTAGATATCCCTTTCGGAGCAGTCATCAATTGATTCGCGACCCCGATTAGAACATACGTCCTACGCCCCTGCAACCACGATCGCCTGTCTTCCGTCCTGGCTGGCATCTTCTAACATTTGGTAACCGGCGTCAATAGGCTGGATCTTCTGCCGCAATCGATATCTAGCCGGGCTGCGCGGGGCGCGGCTTGACATGACACCTTTTGGTGGCGTAATATGCAACTGGACACCAAATGGTGGCCAATATCGTGCCAGTCAATGGCAGTTACCGGGGGCCGATCGCAGGCGGAAAGGGGTGCACGTATGCGAGATGTCTACAGTGCAGTCGCCGATCCGACCCGGCGTCAGCTCATTCGTATGCTGGCGGGCGCTGACGAGCTGCCGCTGCACGAGATGACCGAACACTTCGAGATCGGACGCACGGCCATCTCCAAACACCTGGCGGTGCTGAAGGAGGCCGGTCTCGTTCACGACCGGAAGGCCGGGAGGGAGACGCTCTATCAACTGAACGCCGCCCCACTGCGCGAGATTCAGGAATGGGTCTCATCCTACGAAGAATTTTGGACAACAAGAATCAGGAATCTCAAAAACCTGGTGGAAGAGGAGCAGAGATGAGCGAGACCGTACGCATAGATGCTGAGCTGAAGAGTCCGATCGACCGCGTCTGGCGCGCATTGACCGATTCCGAGACGCTCTCTCAGTGGATGATGTTCAAGACCAACGATTTCAAGCCGGTTGTCGGTCACACGTTCAGGTTCAGCAACGCACAGGGCTGGGACGGCGCTGTCGATTGCGAAGTTCTGGAAGTGGACGAACCGAACAAGCTCTCCTACAGCTGGGTGAGCGATCAGGTGGGGCCGAGCAATATCGAGCAGACGACGGTGGTCACCTGGACATTGTCGGAGGTTGAAGGTGGAATTACGAAACTCCACCTGGAGCAGAGCGGCTTCAACCCCGACGCCAAGCAGGAGATCGGTGGAGCGAAGCACGGCTGGCAGTACATGCTCGCTGAGCTTGAGAAGACGCTGGGCTAAGACGCGCCAACCCAAACGATAGGGACAATGATGACCACGACAGCAAGGCCGAACTTGCACGCACCAACCGACCACGCTGCCGATAATCACAACCGCATCCGTGTGCTTGGCGCACGGGAGAACAACCTCAAGAATGTAAACGTCGAGATCCCCAAACGCAGACTCACCGCCGTCACCGGAGTCTCGGGCTCGGGCAAGAGCTCGCTGGTCTTCAGCACGATTGCGGCGGAATCGCAGCGCTTGATCAACGAGACCTACAGCGCCTTCGTCCAGGGCTTCATGCCGACGATGGCGCGGCCCTCGGTCGATGTTCTTGAGGGATTGACGACGGCGATCATCGTCGATCAGGAGCGTATGGCATCGAACCCGCGCTCGACAGTTGGGACAGCCACCGACGCCAACGCGATGCTGCGGATCCTCTTCAGCCGGCTTGGCGACCCGCAGATCGGCCCGCCGAACGCCTATTCGTTCAACGTGCCTTCAGTCTCGGCTTCAGGCGGCATCACCGTTCAGCGTGGCAACAAGACGATCACCGAGAAGGCGACCTTCAACCGGCTCGGCGGCATGTGCCCGCACTGCGAAGGTCGTGGCGAGGTGTCGGATTTTGACCTGACCGCCCTCTACGACGACTCCAAATCGCTGAATGAGCATGCCCTGACGATCCCGGGTTACAGCATGGACGGCTGGTATGGGCGGATCTTCCGGGGCTGTGGCTTCTTCGATCCCGACAAGCCGATCAAGAAGTACACCAAGCGGGAGCTGCACGACCTGCTCTACAAGGAGCCGACCAAGATCAAGGTCGACGGCACCAACCTGACCTATGCAGGACTGATCCCCACGATCGAGCGCTCGATGCTCTCCAAGGACCGCGACGCGATGCAGCCACACATCCGCCGCTTCGTTGACAGGGCTGTGGTCTTTGGCACCTGTCCGGAGTGTGACGGCACACGTCTGGCCGAGCCTGCCCGCAACTCGAAGGTGCGTGGCATCAGCATCGCCGACGCCTGCGCCATGCAGATCAGCGACCTGGCCGAGTGGGTGCGCGATCTCGATGAACCGTCGGTCGCCCCGCTGCTGACCACGCTGCAAGAGGTCCTGGATTCGTTCGTCAATATCGGGCTCGGCTATTTGTCGCTCGCGCGGCCGTCAGGCACGCTCTCGGGCGGCGAGGCACAGCGCATCAAGATGATCCGGCATCTGGGATCGGCGCTGACCGATATCACCTACATCTTCGATGAGCCGACGACGGGCCTGCATCCGCACGATATCGAGCGCATGAACAACCTGCTGCTGCAACTGCGCGACAAGGGCAACACGGTGCTGGTGGTCGAGCACGAGCCGGAGACGATCGCGATTGCCGACCATGTCATCGATCTTGGCCCCGGCGCTGGCTCGGCTGGGGGTGAGCTGGTCTTCGAAGGCACAGTTGACGAGCTACGCAAGAGTGGAACGATCACCGGCCGGCATCTCGATGACCGTGCCCAGCTGAAAGAGAAGCTACGCAAGCCGAAGGGCGCGATCGAGATTCGCGGTGCGACGACGAACAACCTGCAGCATGTCGATGTCGATATCCCGCTCGGGGTGCTGACGGTCGTCACCGGCGTCGCGGGATCTGGCAAGAGCTCGCTGGTGCGTGGGTCGTTGCCGGCGGATATCGAGGTCGTAGCGATTGATCAGGGCGCCATCCGAGGGTCGCGGCGCAGCAACCCCGCCACCTACACCAAGCTGCTGGATCCGATTCGCAAGGCGTTTGCCAAGGAGAACGGCGTCAAGCCCGGCATGTTCAGCTCCAACTCCGACGGAGCCTGCCCGACTTGTAACGGCGCTGGGGTCATCTACACCGATCTGGCGGTGATGGAGACGGTCGCGACCACCTGCGAGGATTGCGGCGGCAAGCGCTTCCAGCCAGCAGTGCTCGAATACACGTTCGGGGGCCGCAACATCAGCGAAGTGCTCGAGATGCCGGTCAGTGAGGCGGTGGAGTTCTTCGGCGAGGGTGAGGCGCGCATCCCAGCCGCACACAAGATCCTGCAACGGCTTGTGGACGTGGGTCTCGGCTACGTCTCGCTCGGCCAGCCCCTGACCACGCTCTCAGGCGGTGAGCGGCAGCGCCTCAAGCTCGCCACGCACATGAGTGAGAAGGGCGGCATCTACATCCTCGACGAGCCGACGACGGGTCTGCACCTGGCCGACGTCGAGCAGCTGCTGGAGTTGCTGGACAAGTTGGTGGACTCCGGCAAGACGGTCATCGTCGTCGAGCATCACCAGAGCGTCATGGCCCATGCCGACTGGATCATCGACCTCGGCCCAGGCGCCGGCCACGACGGCGGACAGATCGTCTTCGAGGGCATCCCGGCCGATCTGGTGGCAGATCGCTCCACCCTCACCGGCAAACACCTCGCCGAGTACATCGGGACGTAGCGCGCTACTGCGAGGCCCGGTAGACCCACACCTGCCGGGCCTCGCTGACGCTGATCGCGAGCGTGCCATCAGGGCCAGCGTCGATGTAGGTTGGCCCTTGTGCCGGGACTGTTAATTCGCCGAGGTTCGTCGCAGTGCCGTCTGGGGCGACTTGGATGAGTTCCGAGGTGAGGTCCGGGTCGTTGAACGTAACCTGGACGCCGAGGATCGATCCGTCGG
>CAYNTE010000019.1:0-30840 GCA_964399615.1 uncultured Thermomicrobiales bacterium | reverse complement strand
GCTGGCAGGGCGATGATGTATTTCGATCTGGCGGTAGCGATGCTCGCGGCGGTTGGGCTCGATCAGCTTCGAGAACGGCGCAGTCTGTGGTCTGAGGATCTGGTGCGAGCGGTGCGCTGGGGGATCATCGGGATCGCGACACTCATATTTGCCCTGGTGGTGGTCGTCATCCCGCTCTTTGCGGTGCAGGTGCTCGGCGTCGACTCGCCATCGAACCGACCGGTCATCGTGCTCGATAATTTGAACATGCTGCTTGTCTGGATGATTCTGGCGGCTGGGGCAGGGTTGCTGGCCTATCGGGGCCGGATTCAGAGCATCGCACTGGTATGCATCGTTGGGCTATTGATTTTTCTGGACCTCTTCAGCGTTACCGCGCGCTTCAACCCAACCACTACGCCGATCCTAAGCGGTTTCGATCATCCGGAGGTCATTTCGAAGCTACGGGCCGAAGTGGATAGCAGTGGGCCGTTTCGCATCGATGCTCAGGCAGCTGCTTGGCAGCCCGACACGGCGCGTCTGGTCGGCCTGCAAGATATCGAGGGACTCTACGACCCTCTGGCCCTGCGGGACTATCAGGCATATCTCGCGAGCGCTATAAATGACCTCGATTCCGGAAGATATGAACAGCTCAACGTTCGATTCATCATCACCGATCTCGACGCCGACCCACCAGCGCAGCGCTCGACCCAGGTGCTGACCACCAATCAGCTCGCGGTCTGGGAGATCCAAGACTGGCGACCAAGGGCATGGCTGGAGGATGCGTCGTCGATGGCCTTAGCGATCAAACAAGATGGCCCGAACCGTCTGCAAATCAAGACGCCAGCGGACTCACCAGGCGGGGATCTTGTCATATCTCAGGCTTGGTATCCCGGCTGGTCGGCGAGCGTTGACGGTTGTGATGTCCGCATCGAGCCATTCGACGGAGCGCTCCAGCGCATCGAGGTTGGGCCTGGTGCGCACGACATCAGCCTCACGTTCGAACCGCGCGGTTGGTTGATCTGGCTCTCAGGAGCAGGGATCGCTGCGTGCGTCTGGATCGGCGCACTGGTCGCTCTCGTCGTGCAGTCGAGACGCAAGGTTAGAATTCGGGCAGACGAGGTTCGTCAGTAACCGGGAGAAATGCATCGCGAGATGTCCGATATCGCAGCAACCGAACTCAGATCCCCGATTGTGTCTCATCACGAACAGATTGAGCTCAGTGTCGTCATCCCGCTGCGAGATGAGCGCGAGAGCTTGGAGTCCCTCTATCTTGAGCTGATCGAGGCCGTGGGTCCGGCGAGGGCCGTGGAATTCATCTTCATTGACGATGGATCGACGGACGGCTCGGCGGCGAAATTGCGAGATCTGGTTGTGAGAGACGCGCGGGTGACGGTCATCGAGTTCCGCCGCAATTTTGGGAAGTCGGCTGCGCTTGCCGCTGGATTCCAGCTAGCGCGCGGTGACGTGGTGGTGACCATGGATGCCGACCTCCAGGATGTGCCAGGTGAGCTCGACAAGCTGCTCGATCCGATCCTTGACAATGAGGCCGATCTCGTCTCCGGCTGGAAGTTCGACCGGCAAGACCCCTGGACGAAGCGCTGGCCGTCGAAGCTCTACAACTTCGTGGTGCGTCTCACGACCGGGGTCGATCTGCACGATGTGAATTGTGGATTCAAGGCATACCGGCGCGAAGTGCTGGCCGAGCTGCAGCTCTACGGCGAGATGCATCGCTACATTCCAGTACTGGCGCATTTTCGCGGCTTCCGGATAGCCGAGGCTCCCGTACAGCACCGGCCGCGCCAGCATGGGCGATCCAAGTACGGCATCGAGCGCTATATGCGAGGCTTCTTCGATCTGTTGACGGTGCTCTTTCTCAATCACTACACGCGACGTCCGCTGCATCTGTTCGGCTGGATTGGGATGTTCTTCTTCGGCATCGGATTCTTGATCGATCTGTACTTGACGATCTTAAAGTTGGGGTTCGGCCAGCCGATAGGTCACCGCCCGCTCCTGACGCTCGGCGTGCTGCTGATGGTCATCGGCTGTCTCTTCTTCGTCTTTGGGTTGCTCGGCGAAATGATCGCCTATCAGAACCGGGCAGCGATGGGCGCAGATGGACATAAGTTCGACTACTCAGTCCGCAGAGTCATTCGGCAATCAGATGAGTGAGCTTGCATTCGACTGCCCGCTGTGCGGTGGTGATCGGTACCGACAGGTCATCGAATTGCAGGACATCGTCTCGCGAGCAGTGCCCGGTTCGTTTGAAGCGGTAGCCTGCCAGGGTTGCGGGCTGCTGCGTCTGCACCCGCAACCAGGCGCAAAGGTGCTCGCCGCTGCGTATGACGCTGGCTACGTCCCGCATACGCGCCGCGGCATTGCCAAACAACTGGCAGAGCAGATGATGGTACGCAGTCACTGGGATTACTTGCGGCCGCCGCGCCGGATCGTCGACGTCGGTTGCGGCAGTGGCGGATTACTTGATGCGATCCGGCGACGCGGTAACGGTGACGTGCTTGGAATCGACCCTGATGAGGGTGCGGTGGAGGTGGTGCGGTCGCGTGGCATCGATGCAATGGCGGGAACGCTGATCGATGCGCAGCTTCCCGAAGCGAGTGTGGCGGCTGTCATCATGCAGCACGCACTAGAGCATGTTCCCAGACCGGACGAGACGTTGGCGGCGGCGCGGCGCGTGTTGATCACAGGTGGAGCGGTGATCATCGGCGTCCCGAATGTCGATTCATGGGCAGCGCGAGTGATGGGTTCGCGCTGGATTGGTTACGACGCCCCGCGCCACCTGACGACATTCAGCCAGGCAACATTGTCGTCGCTTCTGGAGCGTTCTGGGTTTCATGTTGTCAAAATCGAGCACGAGTGGTCGGGCATGGAGTGGGCGTGGTGGCTGCGGCTGCTGGCGCATGACTACCTACCAGCACTTGAGGAACCGCTGCGCAAGATCCACCTTGCAACAATGGCAGCGGCCACTCCGTTGGGGGTGCTGGCTGCTCGCCAGCGCCGGAGTGGCCGCATCATCGTGACTGCCGTGAAGCAGCCAGAACCTACATCTGCTCTCGAATGACGTCGCTGAGACGCTTGATGCCGGCGTCGATCTCCTCGTGAGAAACCGCGCTGAACGATAGTCGAAGTGAATTGCGCCCCTGGCCATCGGAATAAAACGCTGGGCCGGGGATGTAGTCAACCAGTCGCTCGTTTGCGGCGGCCTTCATCTCTACCGCATCCACGCCGTCTGGCAAGGTCAGCCAAACGAAAAATCCGCCGTTTGGCGTGGTCCAGCTTGCGCCTTCAGGCATCTCGCGCTCGAGTGCTTGGAGCATGCGCTCACACTTGCCCTGGTAGGTGGCCCGGAGCTGCTTGATGTGCTCGCTCAACTTACCTGTCGAGACGTACCACTCGGCCAGCGCGGCGGTATAGGTATTGAGCAACGTGTCGGAACGCCCTCGTGACATGGCAGCCATGACGTCCGCTGGGCCGGCGCACCAGCCCAGGCGCATTCCCGCTGCGATCGTCTTTGAGAGTGTGCCGAAGAGCAACACCGATCCAGGTTTGGCCTGGCCGAAGATCGTCGGCTTGGGTTCGCCGCGGAATCGCAGATCGATGTAGGCATCGTCCTCAAGGATTAGCAGGCCACGTTCGTCGGCAATACGGGCGAGTTCTGTGCGCCGGGCGTCGGAGAGTTCGACCCCTGTTGGATTCTGAAAGGTCGGGATAGTGTAGAGGAACTTTGCCTGCTTGTCGTTGGCTTCGAGTTCGTCGAGGATGGCTTCGACTTTGGCGGGGTCGATGCCTTCGTCGTCGATGTCGACGCCGATCACGTCGGCGCCAGCAAGCTCAAAGATGCCGGTGGCGCCCATCCAGGCTGGCGCATCGGCCAGCACGATATCGCCCGGATCGACCAGCATGTCAACGACCAGGCCGATACCAGCAGACGCACCAGTTGAAATCAGAATCTGGTTGGGCTCGACATCAAGCTGATAATCAGTCTTCAGTTTCTCAGCCAGTGCCGCGTTGAGCCCGGCCCCGATCGGGCCAGCGTAACTCAGCGTCTCTCTGCGATTGTGTTCGGCAAGGTACTCAGCGGCTTCAACCATCTCCTCAAGTGGGAGAGAGTCAGCATCCGGGTCGCCATAGACAAAGGAGATCATGCCTTCTGGCGCGCTGCGTGGGGGTTTTGTCATGTTCGCCGCGAGTTTGCCGCGGCGAGACCATCGATCGTTCCAGCGTGCGTCCATCCCAAACCTTCCTGTCCCAGATCCAATACAACATGGACCAGTGTACACGTGGGAGGTCAGTTAGGGGCGGACGCACGCTAGAAGCCGAAAATCCTACTTGCTGAACGCCTTCAGGAGTGCTCGGCGGCCTTCGATCGAGAGCGACAGGATCTCATAGACCGAGTCAGAATCAACGCCAGCATCCTCGAGTGCGCCTTGAAGCTCGTGATCGAGCTCTGTGACGTCGTGCTCCAGTTTGGCGAAGTCATCGATGCTTACGCCGAGAACATGTGCGATACCAGCAAGAACCGTGAAGCTGGGCAAAGTCTGCCCACGCTCGAGACGGCTCAAATGGGAAGCCGAAATACCAGCTTGCTCTGCCAGGTCATCAAGGGTGAGCCCTTGCTCGTGACGTAGCTTACGGATTGCGGGACCAATGCGTTGCCGTTGGGCAATTGGTCGCTGAACCATGTCCACTATCTCCTCTCGAGTGGGCAGTTCTTGTGGCCCACTTCATGTTGCATGCACCCACGGAAATCGGTCGACAGTAGACACGAACGTCCGTGTGTGTCCCCACCCGGTGTCTCGACCACCGGCAATCCCTCGGTTCGCACGTCCTGTCTTCCGTGCGTTCCTTCGCATTGCCGGTAATCTAACGATCCCGGCGACTTCGCCGGAGTCGAGCCCATGATACCTACAATTCCATGATATATACATGTTTGTCAACTATGGAGACTCGAACTTGGTCGAGTTTTGCCCCTTCCCTGCTCTATCTGGAACTGCAGAACCCTTCCGGATCCACCTCGCGCTTCTTTTCGCCACTAGCGTAGACTTCTAAGCCACCGCCGGGCGGAAATACGCGTTCAACGAAACGAAAGCCATATCCCAACCTTCGGGTTACGCTCTCTTTGCGAACTGGCCCACGCCGAGTATATCGTATGCGACTGTATACAACACGGTGATTTGATCTTTTCTATGCATATCGTCTTTGTCGTTCCCTCCTATGCCAGCGACGAATCCTCCGGACTTCCGGCTCTCCGGGCACTCGTGCGAGAGCTCTCGAACCATGTCACGCTCGATGTGCTCGCGCTGGAACATCCGCAAGTGCAGGCAACCTGGTGGGATGGCCCGGCGCGTATCCATGCACTGGGTGCTGGTGACGATCGCGCTCGCGATCGCATCCGCCGAGCAGTCGAGTACCTGGCCCGGATGCACAGAGCGGAGCGGATAGATCTTTTTCATGGATTATGGCTCTTTGAACCAGGGCTCGTGGCAACGTTTGCCGCTCGCCTGCTCCTCCGCCCAAGCATTGCCTCGATTGGTGGTGCTGAGGTCGCGGCCATCCCACACTTGGGTTATGGTGGTCTGCTCAGCCGTAGAGGGCGAATCGTCGCTCGCCAGGTCATGCGCTCGGCATCACTGGTCACCGGTGGATCGGATTGGGTGTGCCGGTTGGCACTGCAGTTATCGCCCCAAATGCCGCCGGATCGGCTGGTGCGGGTCCCGCTGCCAGTGGATAGCGAAACGTTCCGGTTCCAGCCACGTGATGCGGCGTCTCGCCGCTCCGCGCCAACTCTCCTGCAGGTTGGTTCCTACATTCCAGTCAAGGGGCATCGAACGACGATCGAGGCGTTTGCATCTATCGCCCAGCACGTCCCAGGCTCACGATTGATCATGGCTGGCGAAGACCCGGTAGGGGAGAAGGTGAAGCTCGACGGGCTTGTGCGGCAGCGCGGGCTTCAAGGATGTGTAGAAATGCTGGGACGAGTCTCACAACGGGAGCTGGCAGAGCTGCACCGCCAATCAGACATCTTCGTCTTCCCAAGCTGGCACGAGAGTCAGGGAATTGCCGCGCTGGAGGCCGCTGCGAGCGGAATCCCGATCATCGGGTCGAACGTTGGCATCGTGAGCGACCTTGCGCCACAGGGCGCGATGACCGTTGAACCAGGCAATGCAGCGCAGTTGAGCGCCGCAATCTTGAACCTGTGGAGGGAGCCGGAGCTGGCTGAGCGAATGACGAGCAATGCAGGCCAGTGGGTGAGCCGGTTCGCTACACCGGAACAATCGGCACGCCGGTTCGTCGATCTGTATCGCCGGATGACGAGCGGGCGATGAGAATCTGTCTCTGCTTTCCATATTTTGACGTCGATGTTCGAGAGCCAGCGCAGATGATGAGCCGGTTCCCTCTGCTTGCTCAGCTGCCAGCGGCGCTGGCGGACCGTGGACACGAGGTGGTGGTTCTCCAGCTTGCCCCGAAGAGATCCGACTTGCAGCATGGTGGCGTGCGCTACCAATTTCGCACTCCGGGGTGGATGGTGCTCAAGCTCGGGGCAATGCTGCAGCGCTGGCGACCACATGAAGGGCCAGCCTACTACCAAATTGCCTGGCGCCAGGCGCTCGCAATCTTGCGCCAGCGACCGGACATCGTCCACATCTTTGGACTGACCCTCGATCCGCAGCTGGCGTTGCTAGTGCGCGCTGCCAAGGTCGTGGGTGCAGGTGTCTTGGTGCATTATCACGGGGGCTATCCACCTCGTGGTCGGTTCGCTCGCTGGTTTGCCCAGCGGCACCTGCAGATGATCGACAGGGTGTTGATGACGACAGCGGAGCAACGTGCCCCATGGATCGAAGCCGGTATGCTGGCCCCGGAGCAATTTCGGACAATGATTGAGTCTAGTGTGCTCATGCAGCCGCATGACAGGTCGCTCGCTCGCGAGCAGACGAAGATGCATGGCGATCCCGTATTCGTCTCTACCGGCAGACTAGACCTGGTCAAAGATCCGAAGACGATGCTGCGAGCATTCGCAATGAGCGTTGAGCACCTTCCAGATCCGAAACTGTATCTCTACTACCTTGACGCCCCGATGATTGATGAGCTGCGCCAGCAGGTGGCCGGAGATGCCCGCATTCGCGAACGGGTCGAATTTCGCGGTGCGGCGTCGAGCGAAGAGATGGGCGCGATCTACTCGAGCGCCGACTTCTTTCTGCAGGCGAGCCGGCGGGAGTGGTCGGGGCTGGCCTTGATCGAGGCACTGGCCTGCGGGTGCATTCCCATAGTCTCGGACATACCCAGCTTCCGGAGATTGACCGACAATGGACGTGTGGGACGGCTATTCGCCGCTGGCGACGCGCATGCGATGGCAGAGCAAATCGTCAGCCTTGACAGCGCTGATCGATCACGCTTGTCAGATGAAGCGCGACGGTGGTTTGACGAATCTCTATCGTTCTCGGCGATGGCACGTGAGCTGGAGCGTGTCTATAGTGAAACCAGGCATAAATTCATCTGAGCAGCCGGGACGATCCTGCCTCGAGATGGTTGTCATTGATACGAGGGGCAGAGTGATCGACATCCATGGAGCACTTGACATGCGCCGCATTTGCATGTCCATTGTTTCCTTCAAGCGACCGATCTGTTCTGCCTGACGCAACCTTCGAGTTCCCCGAATGAGGAGGGCACAACGATGGCAACCGACCCAGTCCAAATGATTTCCGTCGAAGAGTTTGATGCCGGGTTCTCCACCAATCTTGGTGCTGCCTTGCGAGAAATTGCTCACTACGAACCGTCACCAGATTTGCCCTATTTGAGTGTCTATCTCGACTGGCGGCCGGAGGGCGAGCGCCCCTACCGGCGTGCCGCGGTGACAGTCTTCGAGAACGAGACGCGAGATTTGCTCGATCAATACGACCCTGAATCCGATGCGGCTGAGAATCTGAAGACGGATATCCAGCGAGTGCGGTCGTTTTTGGAAGAAGATCTCGATCCTTCGGTCCATGGGGTCATGATCATCGCCAATGCCGCCCATGGCATCTTTGACAGCTTTGTCTTGGCAATGCCCGTCGAAAATGCCGTGGCTGCGGGACCTTTCCCAAATCTCTTGCCGATGACCCGCATCGTCGAGGACTATCCACGCTATGCGGTTCTAGCTGCCGATCAGCTTGAAGCAAATTTGATGATCATCAGTCGCGCCAACCGCATCCAGCAGCTCTCGATGGAAGGATCGGACTATCCGCCAAAGCAGAAGCAAGGCGGCTTTTCGGCGCGCCGTTATCAAACGCGAGCAGAAGAGCGAAAGCAACACTTTGCTCGGGCGGTTGCCGCCGAGACTCGCAAGGCACTCAGCGAAGCTAATGTCGAGATGCTGGTCGTGCTGGCGAGTGAAGTCATGCGCAGCTATCTCGATGAAGAGTTACATGACGACGTGAAGGCCAAGATTATTGGCTGGTTGCCGCAGCACCGCGACGGTAGCCGGGCTGCGATCATCGAGCAAACCACCAGCACGGTGACACAGGCCGAGCGCGAACGAGAGTTTGAGGCCGTGACGACGCTTCTGAACGAACAGCGCTCCGGTGGACGCGGGGTGATCGGCATTGAAGAGACGCTAAAGGCGCTACAGCGTGGGCAAGTGATGAAGCTTGTGATGTCGCACGGCTTCAGTGCCCCCGGTTGGGTTGATTACCGGCTCAATGTGCACGGCGTGGGGCCAAAGCCCGATGCGCACCCTGCCGGCGGTGATCTGGACGATATCTACGAGATCGACCTGGCTGAAGAGATGGTCCGGCTGACGATTATCACCGATGCGATTGGTGAGATCGTGCATGACGACGGTGCGGCGGACCTCAAGCTAGGTGATGCCGGCGTCGGGGCGATCTTGCGGTTTACCGATCAGTCTACGTCGAATGGCTCGACGTAGATCGTGAGGCTCGTACGCTACAATCTGAGACCATGACGGGACGGGTACGCCGGATTCAAGCCCCATGGAGCATCGCCGCTGCGGTGATTGCAGGCGCCGGAGCGCTGGCGTTCGACCAGCTGTGGCGGCGTTTCAAGCGTCAAGGGCAGCGGAAAGCTGAAGCCTTGTGTGATGGCGGAGCCCACCTGGCGACGGCCCTGGCCGCGGCGCTACCGGCGATGCCCTACATCCAACACCCTCGCCGCTTCGTTTTTTCGTCGATGGCGGCGGGGCTCGTGCTCGATCTCGACCATGTTGTGGCGGCACGATCGTTCGCCTTGATCCCGAATATGTCGATGCCGTCCAGACCAGCTTCGCACTCGATCATCGCAGTGGGTCTCTTTACCTATCTTGCCGAACGCGCCTGGCCGGGCACGCAAACCGAGCTGGCGATGGCGTTGGGGCTTGGCTCACATCTGATTCGTGACCTTGCGACTGGCGGTGCGCCCCTGTTCCTGCCCAGCCGGATCGTCTCTGTTGCTCGCCCTCGAGGCATGATCTTCCTGCTAGGCCTCGGAATTCTCGGGCGCTGGTATGCGCGCCATATGCTCGATCCCCGGCGGAGACGTCGCTCCAATACAGCGGTGCTGGCGCCCGAAGCTCTCCTGGCACATCGCCGGCGCCTGCCGAGATCATCCAGATGGGTCGCCTAGCTCCGGGTCAGGTTCACGTGGTCATTCTCAATTTTGAGAATGCGCCGCTGACCATTGAATGCGTCCAGCGCCTGGCACTGAGCGACCTCAACGACCACCAGCTTCACATCTATGTCGTCGACAATGGGTCGACTGACGGAAGCGTCGAGATGTTGAGCAGGTCGCTGACGGACGTTCGACTGATTGCCAGTCCACGGAACACAGGCTTCGCTGGCGGCAACAATCTGGCGCTGCGAGAGATCATGGAGCGCACTGCATCGGTGCCTGATGCGTCCAATGTCTTTGCCTTGCTCCTCAACAACGACGTGTTGGTCGAGCGCGATACGATCCAGCGCTGTCTGGACGTGCTTGACGCCGAGCCCGACGTAGGCGTCGTTGGACCCCGGCTCGTTTTGCAGAATGGGGAGCTGGATCTTGCTAGCCGGCGTTCATTCCCGACGATATCGGCCAGCTTTTGGAAGATGACCGGCCTGGCTCGCCGCTTCCCGCATCACCCCGCGCTGTCTCGCTATAATTTGCTCTATCTTGATGAATATCAGCGGGCTGATATTGATTCCGGCACGGCGGCATTCATGCTGGTTCGTCTGAGTGCGATGCGCCAGGCAGGATTGCTCGATGATGAGTTCTTCATGTATGGCGAAGACCTGGACTGGGCCTACCGCATCAAGGGACGCGGCTGGCGTGTCGTCTATGAACCAGCAGCACGGGCGCTGCATTTGAAGAGCACCACGGCTCGGCGGCATTCAAATCGCATGATCTACGAGTTCTACCGTGCTATGTGGCTCTTCTATCGCAAGCATTATGCCCGTCGACATCCCTTCCTGTTAAACTGGCTGATCAGGGCGGCAATCACAGGTCGTGGAGCGGTTGCCATGGGGCTCAACCAGTTGCGACCTGCCGAGAGGAAACGGGTAGCGTAGCCCGGCTCTCGCTACGCCGATCTGTGGAAGCTATGGCGAAAGTATCTCCATCGTCACGCACGACAGAAGATGAACCCGTCGCACCTGTACCACGTTCGAGAGGTTGGCGGCGGGGAAGCGATGCGCGCCTCAATATCTTCGAACTTATTGCCAGCTTTGCGCTCCTTGCAATCGATCTTGTCATGTTGGGACTCTCATTTTGGCTCGCCTGGTGGATACGGGTAGATAGCCGCAGTCTGGGCGTCGCGCAACCGCCACCGGAACACCCCTACATCGTTATTGCCTGCATCACGATGGGTGCTTCTGTCCTGCTGCTGGGCTTTGCCGGCCTCTATTCCAGTCAGCGGCGCGCATCACGACTCGATGATGCAGTCAAGGTCGCGACCCGTTTGACTCTTGCCTTCATCATCGGCCTTGCGGGGGCGTCGCTCTGGCTTGCTGACGACCTGGTCTACTCTCGCTTGATGCTGGCCATGGCCGGTGTCATCTCGTTGATCGCCGTCATTGCAGGGCGGTTCGTTCACGCCGGCATCCTCGCGGGCTTGCGAAGCCAGGGGCTGGGAACAGATCGACTGCTGATCGTCGGGGCTGGGCCGACCGGCGCGCTGGTGCTTTCCAAGATCCGGCGCTCGCCGCAGTTGGGATACGACGTTCAAGGCTTCGTGCGCTATCGACCCTGGCCAAATGGCGAAGTGCAGACGGAGATCGAAGGGGTACCGATCCTCGGCAATGCCGACGAGTTATCGTCAATCGTCGAGGAATTGCGGATCGACGAAATCGTGGTGGCGGTCTCCGGAGTCGCACACGAGGAGATCCTGTCTGTCATCCTCGAAGTGGCGGCCTTACCGGTCGCGATCCGCGTTTACCCCGATACGTTTCGGCTACTCACCAGCGATATCTTGAGCATCTCGGATCTCAACGGCTTGCCGACGGTGCACGTGCGATCGATCGGGCTGCGTCCTGTCGAGCGTGTGGTGAAGCGGGGGATGGACCTGACGATCAGTACAGTGGTGTTGATCGTTCTTGCGCCACTATTCCTGATCATAGGCGGACTGATCAAGCTGACCTCTCGCGGGCCGGTGTTCTATGTTCAGGAGCGCGTTGGGCTAGATAACCGAGTCTTTCAGGTCCTGAAGTTTCGCTCGATGCCGACCGGAGCCGAAGCGGAGACTGGACCGGTGTTCGCGACCGAGGACGATGCCAGGCCGACCCGACTCGGCAGGTTCATGCGTCGCTACTCAATTGATGAGTTGCCGCAGTTCATCAACGTGCTGATTGGGGAGATGAGTCTGGTGGGTCCGCGTCCAGAACGTCCGTACTTCGTTGATCAATTCCGTCATCAATTTCCCGCCTACGGGTTGCGGCATAGTGAGAAGTCGGGCATCACTGGCTGGGCGCAGGTGAACGGTCTACGTGGCGATTCCTCGATCGAAGAGCGAACGCGATACGACCTGTACTACGTCGAGAACTGGTCGATCTTCTTCGATATCAAGATCATGTTGAAGACGCTGCTCCACATCTTCCGGGGTGACAACAACGCTTATTGAGCGATTGCCGCGTCGTGCTGCGGGATGATGTGTATCTGGTCCGGCCAAACCGAAACGCGGACCGATTGACCAGTCTCAAGGTTCAAGTTCGTGAACGCGCTCGGTGAAAGATGCAACTCGAGCGTTCCCTCTCCAATCTGAATCTGGAGAGAGATCAGCGCTCCGGAGTCTGTAGCGCTCAGAAGCGTGCCCTGCAGGATGTTGGCACCTTCCAGCCGCTTCATTGACCGACCCTCCCGCAGTATGCGCATGACATCGGGACGGATCACGATCTGGCAGTGTGATCCGGGCGTTCCTTTCGTATCGGTGCGTAAAGGTCCCAGGTCAGAGTGCAGCAGGTGAGGATCCGATGCATCGAACCTTGCAGGCAGAATATTGCGAGCCTGAATCAATTCGGCGACACGGCTGTCGGCTGGAAAGTCCAGCACCTGACGCGGCGGCCCGATCTGGTGGATAGCGCCATTCAAGATGACCGCCAGGGTATCAGCCAGAAGCACGGCCTCTTCAAGATCGTGGGTGATCGCGATGGTTGGTGCGCCAATCTCGGCACGCAGACGTTTGAATTCAAGTCGCAACTTTGAGCGTGCCGGCCCGTCGAGTGACGCGAACGGCTCGTCGAGCAAGATCAGCTCGGGCGAAATAGCCATAGCGCGGGCGAACGCGACAAGCTGGCGCTGTCCGCCGGAGAGCTTCGCTGGTAACACATCGGCATGTTCGAGAAGATTCACCTTGTCGAGCATAGAGAGCGCGTGCCGGTTGGCGTCGTGACGGTTCCAGCTATGTGCGCGCCAGAGCGGCATGGCGATATTCTCTTTGGCAGTCAGATGCGGGAAGAGGGATGCGCTCTGCGGGACATAGCCGACGCGCCGTTGCTGCGGCGTGAGGAAGATATCTGACGCCGCGTCGAAGAGGACCTGATCGTTGACGCGGACCCAGCCCCCATCAGGCACGATCAATCCGGCAATCGACTTCACGGTCAGGCTCTTGCCAGAACCCGAGGGACCGAAGAGCACGAGGATGCCGTCGTCGAACTCCAAATCGACGGCAAGGCGGATTTGCGGAAATTGTTTTCGGAGGCTGACGCTAATCATTTCTGGTGGATAGCAGGCTCATCGAGCGTTTGGTTAGCAGGCGGAAGATCACGAGGATCGAGAACGAGACGATGATCAGAATTGCGGAGATTGCTATGGCTGCGTCGAGGTCACCGCTCTCTAGCGTCTGATAGATCGCGAGTGGCATTGTCTGGGTTCGGCCGGCAAAGTTGCCCGCAAACATGATCGTTGCGCCGAACTCGCCGAGCGCCCGTGCCCAGGTCATGACTGCCCCGCCGATCAGGATCGGAAGGCTGAGCGGCAGAGTCACGGCTCTGAATATTCCAGTTGGCTTAAGACCCAGCGTTGCGGCAACGTTTTCCAGCTCGGTGTCGACCGCTTCAAATCCGGCCCGCGCGGCCTTCACATAAAACGGAGTTGCAACGAACGTCTGGGCGAGCACCACCGCCGCCAGCGTAAATGGCAGCTCGATCCCGAAGAAGGTCGAGAGGCTTGGTCCCAACAGACCGCGACGCCCAAATGCCATCAAGAGCGCGATACCGGCGACAGCGGGAGGAAGAACGATTGGCAGATCGATGAGCGTATCTACCAGATCCTTGCCGCGGAAATCGTGGCGCGCCAGGACATAGGCAATCGGAGTACCGATGCCGATGGCGATCAACAGCGTTGCTGCGGTGGTCAAAAACGACAACAGCAGGGCATCGGTCACAACGGGGTTGCTGAGTGAATCGAGGAACGTGCCAGAGGTCAGGGCTTTGCTGAATATCGCAACCAGCGGGATGACGATGAACGCAAGCAAGGTGAGCGATGCGACCCACAACAAGACCTTTGGCGAGACCGACCATCGTGATTGCCGGTGCTCAGCGCTCTTCCGTTGAGCGATGGGAAGGCCCGCGTTCTCGCGAACTGGATTGTGTACTGTCTCGCTCACGAACCTGCTATCGCCTCACTGCTCTGCCGGTATGCGGAATCCGTATCGCGAGAGAATGGCCTCGCCGGCTTCAGAACGGATGTAATCGATGAACTCCTGCCCAAAATCCTCATTGCCATCTGCTACGGTGGCGATCGGGTAGCTCGCGATCACATTGAATTCGTCCGCAATCTCAATCTGCGTCACATCTTCGGCTACATCCTGCGTGACATCAGTGCGGTAAACGACGCCTGCATCTGCTTCTCCGAGCTGAACCTTGGTGACGACTTGTTTGACATTGCTCTCGTTCGAAACGATGTTGCCCTCGACTTGCGCTCTGAAATCTTCGCCGAAGACCGCACTCTGGCTCATTGTATCGAGCATCGTGCGGGTATATTCACCGACAGGCACATCCTCGGCTGCGAAGACGATCTTCACGCCGTCGTTCGCGAGATCCGCTGGAACGGTGATCTCTGCGGGATTATCGGCAGGCACGATGATCACGAGTGCATTTTCCGCGAAAACCTGGGGGCTACCTGCAATCATTTGCTCGTCCACCGCGCGGTCCATTTGCCTGGTGTTTGCCGAAGCAAAGACGTCGGCATTGGCTCCCTCAACCAGCTGGGTGACGAGTGCCTGGGATCCGGCAAAGTTGAACTCGATATCGGCGTCGTCATTCTCTTCTGCAAATTGCTTGCCGATCTCCGTGAATGCCTCCGTAAGCGAAGCAGCGGCATAAATGGTTAATGAGTCGTCATCATCCGAGGAGCCACCGCACGCTGCAAGAGCCATAGGCAGGACGAGTAGCAGGAGCGCAAGCAGACTAGCTCGAAAGCGTGGTGACTTCTCGTGCGGCGTGCTCCAACCACGTCGAGAGGGCACGGTTCTGTGCGAGTCGCATCTCGATGACCAGCCGGCTGAAGTCATCCTCCGCTTGCTCAAGCTGCTCCTCCAGAGAGGCAATAAACCCTAGGCAGACGTCTCGCTGTTCACCAATCAGTCGCTCGCTCAGGTCCGGGTCGATTTGACGGGCAAAATAGAGCTTCAGCAGGAACTCCAGCCGCAAATCGCGCGTTCTTTCGACGGGCTCCTGCAGCCATCGCTTCAGTTCGGCCCGCCCATCATCGGTGATCTCGAATACTCGCCGGGCTGGTCGCGCCTCTTGTGGTTCAAGGTTGGAGCTGACCCAACCCTCACGCTCCAGTTTCTTGAGGTGGGCGTACAGGATGCTGGCCCCGACGTGGGCGATGCTGCCGAGCGCCGTCTCGGGGTCGAATTCCTTGATCAATTCATATCCATGCCTCGGTTGGATATTGAGGAGTCCCAGAACTGCATGTTCAATTGCCATCGGCGACGCCCCTCGCTATTCAATGGCTGAATAGTGCATGCCAGAACAATATCGGTTTTCGCCGTCTGCGTCAATAGTTCAGCACGCGCTACACTCTTTTGAGTCGATCACCAGGCGATGCTGATCAAGAAGGTGGCAGGTGAAGTATGGTCGTCGAGCGAAACTGGGGTGGGCATTCGATGGTTTGGCCGTTGCAGCGGGTATTGGTCTATCCGCCAGTACCACCGGCCGCAGAAGCCTCATGGGAAGCGTTCGGTTATCTCCGCCCCATGAACCACACCCAGGCTGTCGAGGAGCACGCCGCATTTCGTGAGTTGTTGCGTGGCGATGGTGTCGAGGTGCTAACCGGCGAGATCGATGATCCAATGCTGCAAGATGCAATCTTTCCGTTCGATCCTGTGTTCACCACCAACGCTGGCGCGGTCTTGACACGCCCCGGCAAAGATCTTCGCCTGGGAGAGGTGGGTCTTGCCGAGCGCACGATGGAGGAGATCGGCATCCCGATTGCTGGTCGAATCGAAGCGCCCGGAACGCTTGAAGGTGGGGACTGCCTCTGGCTGGACGAGCAGACCATGGTCATCGGGCGTGGCTATCGCACCAATGACGAAGGTATCCGCCAGATGGCAGCGATTCTGGAGCCGCAAGGTGTCTCGGTGATACGCGCGGCGTTGCCCTACTGGCATGGTCCAGCGGAGTGTCTGCATCTGCTATCGCTCATCAGCATGATCGACGACGATTTGGCGGTAGTCTATCTGCCGCTGATGGATGTATCGCTGGTGCAGGAGCTGGAGCATCGAGGTATTGAGATGGTGCTTGTGCCAGATGAGGAGTTCGCAACGCAGGGACCGAACGTGCTCGTGACTGCGCCGCGACGGTGCATCTTGCTCAAGGAGAATCCCGTCACTGCCGAGCGCCTGCGTGCCGCGGGCTGCGACGTCCGCACCTACACCGGTGGCGAGATCTCCCACAATCGCACCGGCGGCCCGACCTGTTTGACCCGGCCGCTGCTCCGCACGCCCTAAGTTGCAGGTCGAACCCGAACCAGGTTGCTGTGGAAGGTGCTCTGCCCGGCAATATCACCAATCCGGTCGGACGTGGTGGTATTGACGTTGCGGCCGTCGATGCTGTTGCTCGGCCACTGTCCCTTTGGCGAGATCACGAGTCCAGGCGCCGCATCCTCGGTAACGCTGGCACGAGCAGTAAACGCGCCGCGATCGTTCTCGACGATGACGAGCTCGCCGTCGATCACCCCACGCTCCCGCGCATCTTCTGGATGGATCTGAAGCTCGGCCTGCTGCTCCTTGCGCATCAGCGCTGGGACGTTTGCCATGCTCGAGGAGACAAAGTGGTGCGAGGCTGCAGAGATCAGCGCGAGCATACCCTCCGGTCGGTCGCGGTACTCGTAATCCGGAATGAACTCAGGCAGTGGGTCGAGTCCAAGCTCCTGGACAGCTTCGCAATAAATCTCGAACTTGCCAGAAGGCGTTGGGAAGTAGCCATCGGCAAATGGAACGTCGTTGTCGGCTGAGAACTCGAGCGGATAGGTGCCCCGCTCCTTGATGATGTCCAGCGTAAGGTTGGCAATATATGGATTGTTGCGACGCGTTGCCTCGATGACCTCCTCGATCACCTCTTCAGACTCTTGATGGAGCCATGGATCGTCGTAGCCCATACCAGCCGCTAGCAAGCGGGTGACATCCCAATTGCTCTTGCTCTCACCTAGCGGCTCGATTGCCTGGTGGTTGTATTGCAGATTGCGATGACCATAGGGGCGGTGCAAGTCGACTTGCTCGAGTTGCGAGGTCGCTGGCAACACAATATCGGCATAGCGCGCCGTGTCGGTCAGGAACAGATCGTGAACGACAGTGAAGAGGTCCTCCCGTTGCAAGCCAGTAATCGTGAGATTTGCGTTCGGAGATGATGCAACCGGGTTGGCGCAGAAGACGAACAAGCTCATGATCGGCGGGTCAGCAACCTCGCCGGTCAGTGCCGCTCCAATACGGTTCATATTGACGATCCGTGGTACCGGTGGACATTCCGATGCATGGCCGACTGCTTCTTCGTCAAACGCCACATAGCCGCTCGTCGTATAGAAGAATCCGCCGCCACGCTTCCCGATTTGACCGGTGATTGCTGGAATGCACGAGATCGCTCGCACTGTCTGGCCACCATTTTCATGGCGCTGGATCCCGTCCGAGATCTTGACCGCTGCGGGCGAAGTCGTCGCGAGCTCGTGAGCCAGATTCTCAAGTGTCTCGATGTCTAGCCCGGTGATTTGTGCGACCCGTTCGGGCGGATATTCGAGCACGCGCTCCCGCAACGCCTCCCAGCCAAGTGAGTTGTGCTCCAACCACTGCTGATCGTGCAGGTGATCACGGAAGATGATGTGCATGATGCCGAGTGCCAGCGCACCATCGGTGGCGGGTTGCGGGCGAATGTGCCAATCGGCCGAGCGGGCGGTCGTTGAGCGCCGCGGGTCGATGACGATGATCCGCGCGCCGTTGCGCTGGGCTTCGCGGATGAATGGCACGGTGTGCGGGCTGGTGCTTGCCGGATTGTGGCCCCAGATCACGATGAGATTGGCTTCGCGTAGATGGGTAGGATCGGGAGCCATCCGGGCGCCGAAGGTCAGCGTCACGACTGTCTCCGCAGCAGCGCCGCAAATCGAACGCTCTAGTCCGCTGGCGCCCATACGGTTCCAGAGGCGCTCGTTGCAGACGAACGTTTGCAGCATCCCGAGCGTGCCGGAGAACGAGTAAGGCAAGATCGCCGCCGCACCGTGTTCGTCGATGATCTGCTTCCAGCGGCTGGTGATCTCATCGATTGCAACGTCCCAGCTGATCGGCTCAAATTTGCCAGAGCCTTTAGGTCCGGAGCGGCGCAGCGGTTGCGTCAGCCGGTCGGGGTGATAGACACGTTCGAGATAGGGACGCACCTTGGCGCAAAGCCACCCGCCGGTGATCGGGTGATCTGGATCGCCTTGAATCGCGATCGCCCGGCCATCTTGAACAGTGGTGAGCATCGAGCAGGTATCAGGGCAATCGTGCGGGCAAGCACCTTGAATTTGATGGACTGGCAGAGCAACCACGGCGTCCTCCTCTTCACAAGATAAGACGCTTCAGTGTACCCGAATTCAGCGTTAGCTCGGCGGGAATCCGGCCGGAAGCTCTCCGTTTTCCGAACCTACCAGAACCACGTTGCGGGCCATGCCGTAGGTCGTGGTCACGTCCCAGTGGCGCTCAGTGCCATCCGGCAATCGGACGATGCGGACGATACGAACATCGAAACCGTCCTCGGCATGCTCAATTGAGAGCGTCTGGCCCGGCTCAAGCGATGTATCCGGTTCGTAATGGACTGCGTCCTTGTCAGCCCACTGGATATTGGTGATGATGGGTTCCTTCAGTTCGACTTCCCAATTCGGCTTCTGCCCAATCAGGCGAACGGTGAAGTTCGATCCATCCGCCACGGCCTGCAGCAATACGGGGAATTCGGAGTCATTCGTCCAGCGGAAGTCGAGCCCGGATGCCTCGTCTACCGTCGCGTCTAGCCCAACCATCCCGTTGTAGGTGTACGAGGAGATCCAGTAGGCATGCGTATAGCGCTCATTGATCGCATATCCAGAGGCGAATACTGGCTGGAAGACGGTGGACGACACTTGACAGATGCCGCCGGCAACACTCGGGACCGTGCGCAAGACACCATCCTGATTGGCGATGCCGTATCCAATCTGGAAGCCGGCATCGATCGAGGTCGATCCAATCTCACTGTTGAATGAGAATGTCTGGCCCGGCATGATCAACGCGCCGTTCAGCAAGCTCGCCGCCAGCTCGATGTTGTGCTTACGTTCCGGGATCGACCCAGCGTAGGATGTCGACGCCTCGGAAAAGACCTGCGAGAGCCCCAGGCTCGCTAGATCGGCCGGGACCTCTGGCGCTGGCGTTGTCGTGATCGGCAGCGAGATGGTATCGCTGTCGACGTTGCCCGAGAAGACCTCATTGATCTGCGCTATCGCTGCTTCGCGCTGAAGTTCCGTGCCATCTCGCGGCGGTTCGGTCACCACAAGCTGGCCTGCGGCATCCCACCAGACGCGTGGACTGCGGGGTGAGCGGTCGACCTGGAAGCCGACGTCGCGAACAACATTCTCAACCCAGGCAGTGTCGAGCTCAACAGATGCCGGAGAGTCCCCGGTCGGCGGGTTGAGCGTCAGTCGATAGGCGATCTGCGACGGATCGAATTCCCACGTCTGCCCTGCGGCCTCGATGACAATCGGCGCGTTCAGCGCATTATCGAGCTGTGCGCGAGCCTGGGCAAACTGGTCGTCAGAGATCGGTGGGACATCTTCGTTCACGACGAGCAGAATCGACGACTCGCCGTGCGCGACACTCTCGGCGATTTGCTCTGCCGAGGCTGCGATGTCAAGTTCTCTTCCTACCTGAGCGCTGACGAAACCAGGGACACCCTGATCGTTGATCGATAGGGCAGGGTCTATGCGAGGTTGACTGATCTCGGCGGCGATCGGCGCAAGTTGGGCTTCGATAGGAGCAGTCGACACCGAAATAGCGTTCGTGCCAACCACTTCCTTGTCTGACCGAAGGTGCCAGAGCGCGGCGACGCGGGAGAGTGAGAAGCCCTGGCGTCCGGTCTCGAACGCCTCGTCAACGGCCGCATCGACATCGATTTGTAGACCGAGTTCGGACGCATGCTTGGTCCACTCGCGGTCGCCGTCCACCAGCATCATCTCAGTAGCGAGGCGCTGATCTCGTGCGGCGGTCAGTGCCTCGGTCGCTTCGCTGCGCGTCATGCCGCCGACGTCGACGCCAAGAACTTGGACATTCGACCGGATCTCTCCGGACTCGGTAATTTGAATGACGAGCGCAACAAGGAGCACGAGCAAAAGAAACGCACCAGCACCGACCTTGCTTAGCAAGGCCAGACGTTCAAGACGTTGCTTCTTATCTGAGGGCTCAGCAGGGCTGCTGGTCACTGGAAGTGGCCAATCTGCAACAACATTGCCACGATTCTTACGCAAATTGGAGATCATTCAGCGCCCAGTTCGCGAAAGCTCTTCCCCGACGTTCGCACAACACAGTGACCATAATACCAAGTATGGCAAAAGGGACACCAATCGTCTTAGGGCGAAAGTCAGTCGTGGGCGATTAGTCGATAGATTCAAATGGGTCCATCATTTGGCTCAGATTCACCTTTTGGCAGTATGCGAGTCCACCAGGCTGGAACGCCATACGGATCTTCCTCGCCGTGAGCGTAGCCGCTCCATTCAACAAGCTCCGAGCGCCGCAACAGCAAGGGCACGACCTGTCCGTGCATTACCATACGAGATTGCTGCTCGTCGCGCTCGGGCCAGACGTTGAGTGCATACTGAAACGCGCCAGCGGCATTTTCATCGAGCTGGAGTGCAGAGATAAACTCTAACGTTGTGAACTGATCGACGTTGATTCGTCGTAGGATGTCATCGATATACGGTCCGAGAATGGCGCACGCATCGTCAATAGCTTTCTGGTAGCCGCCTGTTGGTTTTGACATGATGGCTCCTTGTCTACAGCGACGTCGGATGCGTTTCCATGATAGGCGGCAGCAGCAAGAATGACCAAGTCCAGTCACCACGATCCAGCGCACAAGCCTTCGGATCGCGACCGGCTCCGGCAGATATCGCTCTTCGCTGCTCTGCCAGACGAGGTGCTGGACCAGCTGTTGTCCGATACCTGGACTCGCAAATATCCCAGTGGTCAGATACTGACGACAGAGGGTGATCCCGGCGATAGCCTACTCATTATAGAGAGCGGCATTGTTCGGATCGTGCGGTGGGGCCCGGTTGGGCAGGAGATCGTGCTCGCAACAGTCGGCGCGCCGCAGGCGATTGGTGAGCTGGCGTTGATTGACGGCGCTCCGCGCTCGGCCACGATCGTGGCGCACGAACCCGTCGAGGTCCGTATCGTTCCTCGCGCGCTCTTTCAGGGGCTGCTGCAGCGCGATCCGGACACCGCACTGCGGGTCATGCGGGCGCTGGCCTCGATGGTGCGCTCAACAAATGAGCGGCTCTCGGATCTTTTGACCCTCGATGTGCCGGGCCGCGTCGCCAAGTGGTTGCTGGCCAACCAGCATCCGGATGGGACTCACGCTGTCGTGCAGATGTCGATGAGTCAGTCCGACCTGGCGAGCGAACTTGGAACGACCCGCGTGACGATCAACCGCACGTTAAAGACATTCGAATCCCTCGGCGCGATCAAGATGCGCGGGGAACAGATCGAAATCTTGAAACCAGAAGACCTGCGAAGCCGAATTGGATAGCTCCGGTGTCACACGCCACACGTGGACGGTGTTCTATGTATGAGAAGTCGTACACGCGTCAGCGATCGATGATGGAGAACCGACCTTGCAGGCAGTCATGCAGGCTGAAACAGTGATAGTGACTGACGAGTCGCTGCTATCGTCTGCACATTCAGGCGATGAACGTGCCTTCGAAGAGCTCTTTACGCGGTATTACCGCAGACTGTTTCTGACAGCGGTCCGAGTGACCGGCAATGACCAAGACGCTGAAGAAGTGGTCATGGATGCATTCATGAAGCTTCACCAGCGATCGGTAGAAGCTACCCCGGATGCGAATATCGGAGGCTGGCTTTACCGAACAGTCACCAACGCCTCGTTCAACGTTGTGCGCTCACGAAAGCGCCGGCGAAAGTGGCACGACAAATTTAGGATCATCAATCGCGGGAGCCACTCGACCGGCGAAGACCCGGCAGCGGTAATCGGACGAAATCTCGAAGCTGAGCAGGTGCGAAATCTTCTCGCCACACTACCGGAACGGGATCGGAACTTGCTGATCCTGCGGTCCTCCGGTCTGAGCTACAAGGAGATCGCTGGAGCAATGGAGATAAACGAGTCATCAATCGGAACGATGCTCGCCCGTGCGGAGCGAAAACTTCGCGACCACATGACGGGAGAGATGGAACAATGAACAATCAACAGCACCCCGAATGTCTCACCGATGGAGAACTGCGCACCTTGATCGATCTTGACGATCGATCGCCGGAGCAATGGCAACACCACCTGGCAGAGTGTCCCGCGTGCCAGCTGCGGTTGGAGACGCTTCGAGCGCAGTCCGCCGAGGTCTCCGCGCGACTCGACATGCTCGAACCGGATATCGACACCGCACCAGACCCGGCAATTGCCTGGCAATCGTTTCAACGACGAAACCGAAATGCTGAAGCTGAAACACTTCAAGGAGGAAGAATGACATCGATATGGTCACACCGAGCAGGGCGTCTGGCTACCGCTGCCGTCGCTGTGCTCGCTGTCGCGCTGGTGCTTGCGATTTCGCCGATGCGATCAGTTGCAAGCGATCTATTCAACCGCTACGAGGTAGAGAAATTCGAAGCCGTTACGATCGACCTGACAGAGTTCCAGGACTTTGGCGGGCAGATGATGGTCAAGGCGCTTGGCGGCGACATGGACGCCATGCAGCAGGCCATCACCGACCTGGTAGAGCTGGACTCTGACTATGACCTGGATCATCCATTCAGCGCTACTCATCAGTACAGCAGCATCGACGAGGTCGAGCAGGCATATGGCGAGGATGTTCTGACGCCGACCGACCTGCCCGAAGGATTCGACACTGACCCCGAGATTTTGATGAGCGATGCGGGACAGATCACGGTGAACGTGAATAACGCGTCCCTGCAGACCCTTATCACCGAACTTAACCTGGATATCACCGCGCTGCCGGACGCAGAGACGACACCGACGCTGTCCTTCACTCTCGATGTTCCAAAGGCCGTCGGCCTGAACTACGTGAATGAGTCGACAGGTCAGCATGTGACAGTTGCCCAGCTGGCAAGCCCGACACTGACGACACCTGCCGAACTGGATATGGACGCGCTGCGTGATCAGGTGCTCGACTTGCCAGGCCTGCCTGAGTCGCTCGTTGATCAGCTCAAGGCCATCGATGACTGGCAGCATACGCTGATCGTCCCGGTTCCTGAAGGTGCAACGTCCGAGGACGTAACTATCAATGGAGAACCTGGCTTGTTAATTTCAGCGGACGATGGTGACGAAAACACCGTTGTCCTCTGGGAGCAAGATGGCCTACTCCGAATTGTCGTTGGTAATGTCACACCCGAGACCGCCATCGACCTTGCGAATTCGATGAAGTAGCAATTGTTCCCAGGCTGGAACCTAGTCGTTCCACCACCCCCTTTCCCGTTCCTGTCACCGGCTATCGCACCCGCGGTGGCCGGTGACTCTTTTTCTGCCTGCTTTAAGCAGCAACTTCGCTGCATGCTACAGTTCAACGGTTGCGCGAGAGTGGATTGAGGTTCGAGCTGTCCATGTTGAACATTCTGCGTCGCGCACGCGCGTTAGCCCGTCAAATTGCGCCAAGGAGACCGCTCGTGCACGATACACCGCAGCTGGAGATAGTGCAGATACCCGCTGGCCCGCTGAGCACAAATGCCTTTATCGTCATCGAAAAATCCAGCCGGCAAGCGTTGATCATCGACGCGCCACCGGACAGCCTCGACAAGATCGCCGCCGAGGTCGAGCAACGCAACGTCACCCCAACTGCACTTGTCATCACTCATGGTCACTGGGACCACGTCGGTGATGCGCGAGCGGTCAAGGAGCACTTCGACATTCCTCTGATCATGCATCCAGATGATCGACATAAGATCGAAGCGCCGGGTAGAGATGACATCCCGTCCGTTAGTCCCGATCAGCTCGTCGAGGATGGTGGGAACGTCACTCTGGGCGATTTGAAGTTTGCGGTGTGGCACACGCCCGGGCATTCACCGGGCCAGTTCAGTCTCTATCTGGCTGAAGATGCGGTGCTGTTTGGGGGAGACACGCTCTTTCCTGGCGGATATGGGACGATTGAGATTGCCGACGCGAGCGCCGAACAGACGGTCGAGACAATTCGCAGGCTCTTGACGCTACCAGACGAGGTTCAGGTCTACACTGGTCACGGGCGTCCTACCTCGATCGGGGACGAGCGTTTCTGGATGGAGCGGGTCGCCAAGTCAGGACGGTTGTTCTAGTAGATGTAGCGCGATGACACGGTCCGCAAGCCGTGCGACCGGAAGTCGTCGTTGTGTGGGTTGGTGAGCGGAACCACGATAGATGCGGATAGTATTTCTCGGGACAGGAACAAGCACGGGTATCCCCGTCATTGGCTGCACCTGCCCGGTCTGTACGTCCCTCGACCCGCGAGACAAGCGCACCCGCACCTCGGCCGTTGTGGAGTGGAGATCGAAACGCATTCTCATCGATACGGCGCCCGAACTCCGACTGCAGGCGCTGGCCTCGGGCATCGACGCCATCGATGCGGTGCTCTTCACCCACGCACATGCCGACCACGTCGGAGGGTTTGACGATCTGCGCCAGTTCAATAAGCTGGTAGGTCGACAGATCGAGGCCCACGCAGATGCGTTTACCAGCCAGCTCTTGCGCGATCGTTTCTCCTATGCTTTCGAGCATCCATTTCCATTCTTCGGCGGCAAGCCGGATCTCGATTTGCGGCCGTTTGAGGGGCCATTCGACGTCACTGGCTTGCCAGTGACGCCCTTCCCGGTCACCCACGGCAGATGGACGGTTCAGGGTTTTCGGTTTGGAGATCTCGTCTACCTGACCGACGCCAAGGATATTCCTGCGTCCTCGCTGGAGATCATGCGCGGCGCACGGGTATTGGTGATCAACGCGCTGCGAGTGGAACCGCACCCGGTGCATCTATCGCTCAGCGACGCGCTGGCCGTGATCGACGACGTCCAACCCGAGCAAGCCTTCATCGTCCACGTCTCGCACGAAATGGGCACCCATCATGAGATGAGTGCCCAGCTTCCGGACGGCGTGCAGTTTGCGTACGACGGACTTGCCGTCGCATTCGATGCGGATTAGCTCGACGGCTTCTCCGGCCAAGCGCCGTACCAATCGAACGGCTGCTCGTTGAGATTCACCACCACATTCTTGACTTCTGTGTAGAGCTCCAGCGCGTGTTGAGAGAGCTCTCGTCCTAGACCGGACTGCTTGAAGCCACCAAATGGCGCTTCAGGTGGATTGACGGTTGGATAGTTGATCGAGACGTTGCCTGCGCGGATGGCTGCAGCCATGCGATGCGCCCGGCCGACATCCTTGGTCCAGATTGTTGCGGCGAGCCCATAGATGACGTTGTTGGCAAGCTCGATGACTTCCGAATCCTCACGGAATGGGATCACCGTCAGCACCGGCCCGAAGACCTCCTGTTGCGCGATCATCATGTCGTTGTTGACCGGCGCAAAGATCGTCGGCTCGATGAAGTTCCCGCTTGCCAGCTCGTCGCGGTTGACACGCTTGCCACCCAGGGCAAGATCCGCGCCTTCGCCACGCGCCTTCTCGACGAATCCCAACACGCGTTCGCATTGTGCTCGCGAGATGACCGGTCCCATCTGTGTATTCCACTCAAGCGGATCGCCGACACGAATCTGTCCCGCTTTGTTCAAGAATTCTGACAGGAAGTTGTCGTAGATGGACTCGTGCAAGAAGAGACGCGTGCGCGCGGTGCAGCGCTGACCGGCATTAGTGAAGATCGCAAAGAGCGATCCGTTCACCGCTTCATCGAGGTCGGCGTCCGGGAAGACGATATTCGGGCTCTTGCCGCCCAGTTCAAGCGAAACACGCTTGATGGTGCTCGCGGCCTGGCGCAGGATGCCCCGCCCCGTCTCTGTCTCGCCGGTGAACGCAACCTTGTCGATATCCGGGTGCTCGCACAGTGCCGCGCCGATAACCGCGCCAGGTCCCGGCAAGACATTGATCACGCCGTCGGGGATACCGGCCTCAATGCACAGCTCGCCAAGCACGACAGCAGTCAACGGTGTGTTGCTGGCCGGCTTGAGGATGATCGAATTGCCCATAGCCAGCGCCGGAGCAATCTTCCAGGCGGCCATCAAGATCGGGAAGTTCCAGGGAATGATTTGGGCGCAGACCCCGACTGGCTCACGGACGGTATAGTCCAGCAGCGGTGCGTTCATCGGGATCGTCTCACCATAGGCGTGGCCGGTCAGATTGGCGTAGTAGTCGATGCAGTTCGCTGAGTTGAGGACGTCGCCGCGCGACTCGACGATGATCTTGCCGCAGTCGAGCGTCTCCAGCCTGGCGATCTCATCGACTCGTTCACGCAGCAGTTGGGCGACCTTGCGCATCCGGATTGATCGCTCAATGGGCGGCATCTTGCTCCAGCGTCCGTCGTCAAATGCTTTGCGAGCTGCTCGAACGGCTCGTTCTACATCTTCAAGACCGGCCTTGGCGACCGTGGCGATCACCGCATTGTCGGTCGGCGATGTGCTCTCGAACGTCTCACCGCTCGCGGCATCCACGGGCTGGCCATCAATAATCAGTTTGAATGTCCGTTGTTCGGTTGCTGTAGACATCTCATCCCTCGTTTTTCACGTTAAATCTACGGCTCCATCCGCAGTATAGCCTGCTTCATGCTAGTCTCGGAGAAACGGGGAAGGAGATGAGATCTATGGCTGCGTCCGGCGGAAACACGAACAGTGACGTAACGATCATCGGCGGCGGGATTATTGGTTGTTCGCTGGCCTACGACCTGGCGAAGCAAGGTGCCAGGGTCCGGCTGCTTGAACGTCGAGAGCTTGCTCGCGAAGCCTCGTGGGCCTCGGCCGGCATCATTTCCCCACCAACACCTGGTCGGGGTGGTTTGACGGAGATGAGCTTGATCGCCTTCCGCCGCTATCCCCAGCTGGTTGCTGAGATTGAACAGGCAACAGGGATCAGCACCGGTTGGAATCTCACTGGCGAGCTGGTGCTGGCGACAGAGGATTTGACTGAGCCCTTTGAAGCGACTCTCGCCTGGCGCGCGCAGCACGGCGTCGACTCCAGCATTCTGGACGCTGCTGCCCTGCACAAGCAGGAGCCAGCCGCCCATGAGCAGTTCACTCAGGCACTCTATGTCCCCACCGTCGCGAGCGTTATGGTCAGCCGCATGACGATAGCCCTGGCGCGGGCAGCCGCGGCAAACGGCGCGCTCATTCACGAGCACACTCCGGTTACCAGACTCGAGATAGCCGGTGGACGGGTCGCGCGTATCGAAACGCTCAATGACACGTACCAAAGTGAAACCGTGGTGATCGCCGCCGGGGCGTGGAGTCGAACCTTCTCGGCAAGCCTCGATTTTTCGATTCCAACCATCCCGGTGCGTGGCCAGATGTTTGCTGTCGCTGACGCGCCTGTGCAGATCCACTCGATACTGGCTCACAACGGGGTCTACATCGTGCCGCGTGCCGATGGGACTGTGGCAGTCGGCGCGACTGAAGAGGACGAGTCCGGTTTCGATACACGGGTAACGCCTGAGGGGATGGCCTGGCTGGTCAGCAAAGTTGATCAGATAGCGCCTTCGCTCAATCGCGGCCGGATTGTCGCTACCTGGGCAGGCTTACGGCCTGGCACAGCCGATGGCGAGCCCATCATCGGCCGGTTGCCGCACCTCGCTAATGTCTGGGTAGCGACGGGGCATTATCGGAACGGCGCGATGCTTGCTCCGGGTACGTCCGAACTGCTCGCCGCCAGTATCGCGGCAAACGATGTCGATCCGCGCCTGGCCGATTTCGACCCGTCGCGTTTCCAGTAGCCGAGCTGCCAACGCCCCCGACAAGCGAATCGCCCGCGGCCTGATCCCAGGTCGCGGGCGATTTGAGTGCTTGAATGAACCGTTGTCGGCTGGCCTAGCTCACGTGTGGCCCTGCGTCGATGATCTCTTGATCAACCTGATCGGTGTACTTCTCGAAATTCTCGACGAAGAGCTTGGCGAGTTCATGTGCTCGCTCATCGTAGAGCTCTTTGTCGCTCCAGGTCTCGCGCGGATTCAACACTTCCGGTGCAACGCCTGGCACTTCGACAGGAACTTCGAGACCAAAGATCGGGTCGGTCCGCGTGGGCGTGTCATGGAGTTCGCCACTCAGCGCCGCATTGACCATTGCACGGGTGTGCTTGATCGCGATGCGCTTGCCCTCGCCATATGGTCCACCGGTCCAGCCCGTATTGATGAGCCAGACATCTGGCTCGTGGCGCTCGATCTTCTTGCGCAGCAGATCGCCGTAGTCCGTAGGGTGTAGTGTCAGGAATGGATCGGCAAAACAGGCCGAGAACGTCGCTTGTGCGCCGCTCAGGCCACGCTCGGTACCAGCGACCTTCGCGGTGTAGCCAGATAGGAAGTAGTAGCAGGCTTGCTCGGGGGTCAGTTTTGCAATTGGCGGCAGGACGCCGAACGCATCTGCCGTCAAGAACATGATGTTCTTGGGGTGTCCACCCGTGCTGGTTGGCGATGAGTTGGCGATTTGCTCGATGGGATATGCGGCGCGCGTGTTCTCGGTGAGACTTGAATCTCCATACTGGATCTCACGGGTGTCCTCGTCGAGAATCACGTTCTCGACGACCGTTCCGAAGGTGCGCGTCGTCTTGTAGATATCGGGCTCGGCGGTGGGTGAGAGGTTGATGACCTTGGCATAGCAGCCGCCCTCATAATTGAAGACGCCGTTATCGGTCCAGCCATGCTCGTCATCGCCGATGAGGATGCGCGAAGGATCGGACGACAGCGTCGTCTTGCCGGTGCCGGATAGCCCGAAGAAGAGCGCGACGTCGCCATTCTCTCCCGCATTGGCCGAACAGTGCATCGACATGATGCCCTGGAGCGGCATGAGGTAGTTCATGATCGAGAACATCGACTTCTTAATCTCGCCAGCGTATTCAGTGCCACCGACCAGGATCAACTGCTTCTCGAGGTTGACCAGAATGAACGTCTTAGAGCGTGTGCCGTCCACTTCGGGGTCTGCCTCGAACATCGGCGCTTGCAGGATCGTCCACTGGGGTTCTTGATCGCGGCGGTCTTCGAGCGAAGGCCGGATGAACATGGTGTTGGCGAAGAGACTGTGCCAGGCTTTTTCGGTGATGACGCGCAACGGGATGCGGTGATCTGGATCGGCGCCAATCTGGAGATCCTGAACGAAGAGATCCCGATCGCTTAGGTAATCGGCGACTTTGACGTGGAGTGCGTCAAACACCTCTTCATCGATGGGCTGATTGACCGGACCCCACCAGATCTTTTCAGCACTTTCGCCCTGTTTGACAAAGAACTTGTCTTTAGGTGAGCGACCCGTGTATTCACCCGTCGTCACGCGCAAGGGGCCGTGGCTGGCGAGCACACCTTCTCCGCGAAGGAGAGATTCTTCCACGAGACGCGCGGGCGGCAGATTCCAATAGACATTGTGGCGTGGATCGAGGCCGTGCGACCTCAGTCCGTACCTACCGGCGGTCCTTTCTGGTGCTTCTACCACGTGGTGTTACCTCACTTCTCAACTGGTTGGCTACCCGAACGGTTCCAACACTACGGCTGGTCACCGATCATACTCCAGATGCCTGTTAAATGCGGGGATGAAGTTGCGCGAGTTCATAAAATTGGGGCCGGTGACTACTTGCAATCATCACCATATCGTGATATCATAATGTCAGTGAGATGAGTTGGTCCGTCAACAACGGTGTTGGAGGTATCACCATGACGATCCTGGAGAAACTGATTCGCGGTATGCGATCGAGCGGCACCGACAAGGGCGCTCAGGGCTTCTACGGCCGAATCGCTCGAAAGAACCCAAATGGCGGCCCGAGCTACGAAGAGTCGCGACGCGACTACGAGCAGGTCCGCGCTGGCGCAGATTTCCTCGGCCTCTTCTAAATCAGTCCGGATATCGTGAAGCTAAACGTGGGAGTCCAACCGGAAATAGCCGGAAGGGCTCTCACGCGGTATTTGGGGCCAGAATACAGCCCCAGCGGCTTTAGGAGACTTGACTGAACATCGGTCAATTGTAATACTGACCGGAGCGTTGATGCCGGGCATCAACGACGTGGCGCATTCGTCTAGCGGCCTAGGACACCGCCCTCTCAAGGCGGAGATCACGGGTTCGAATCCCGTATGCGCTACCTATCAATTAAAATGCTGATTCCTATGCGGCTTTTAGAGCATCGAGCGGCTAAAAGGTAACATTTAGGTAACAATCGCTCGCTCAGATGCCACCTATCAAGCTATCCAGCCGCTCGGACGCTTCCGCTTGCATGTCGCCGGTCACGTGCGAGTAACGATCCAGCGTCATACTGATGTCACTGTGGCCAAGGCGCTCCTGAACGACCTTCGGATGCTCGCCGTTAGCCAGCATGAGCGACGCGCACGTATGCCGGAGATCATGGATTCTTATCTTCGGTAGGTCGGCCTCGACGATCAGTCGGTTAAATTCGCGTGCAAGTGACGTAGTAGCCAGCGGTCCACCAGTCGCATTCGCGAACACGAAGCCATGATCTTCCCAAGCCGGTCCGATGCTCAGTCGGTACTCATTCTGTCGCTTACGATGCGTTCTGAGCGCTTCTGTGACGCTTGCCGGTAGGCTTATGCGCCGTCGGCCCTTCGCCGTCTTCGGCTCTCCGATCTCCC
>CAYNTE010000018.1:7427-30872 GCA_964399615.1 uncultured Thermomicrobiales bacterium | reverse complement strand
GAGCGAGCCGGTATAGAATAAGGACAACGCCGCCTGGCTGACCCAGAAGCCGGCTGTCCAGCCGATGGCACTCGCAAGCATCCACACGAACAAATGAGGGATCTCACGCCGCAACAGGGGGGAAGCGAACGTACGCGGACTGGCTGGCAAAGGTCAGACCTCGTCAAAATACGAAGGGGTGGGGTAGGACGGTGAATATCGGACTGGCGTTCTCGTATATCACGAGTGACCGCGACTGGATCAAGAAGGTCCTGATCGGTGGATTGCTCAGCCTGATACCGATCATCGGAGGGCTCATCGTCGCGGGTTTCATGATGCGCATCATGCGCAATGTTGCGAACAACGACCCGGAGCCGTTGCCGGAGTGGAATGACTTCGGCAGCGACCTGGTAAATGGGTTCCTCGGCGCAGTTGGCGCGATCGTGTGGACACTCCCGTTTATCATCTTGGTCACTTGCACATCGTCCATCAGCGGCGCTGGCGGTGACGAATTCGGTCTCATTGGCCTGATCGGCTGGTGCTTTGGCTATCCGCTGCTTTTCATCTCGTTGCTGGTGATAACGCCAATAATTTACGGACGCTTGATCACTACCGGTAAATTCGGCTCCATGTTCGAGTTCAACGAGATTTTGGAGCAAGTCAAGCGCGTAGGCGTTGGGCCGTATGCCATGCTCATCGTGCTCGGGATCATCGCCTACTTCGTAGCCGTCCTGGGGCTGATCGCCTGTCTCATCGGCGTCGTGTTCACTGCGGCCTTTGCCCAATACGCCGTCGCGCACGGCATGGGCCAGATCTATGCTCGCTCTACTGGCGGGTCGACCGAGTACCGAGCGCCAGCGTTCTAGCACCGGCTTGCCGAAATATGTGCCTGTTACGCTCAGAAGTACAATTACGCAGTCGTTTCACAGCTATTCCGTGATGTTGAAGGGCACATGTACGAACTGCTAACTGGCTTGGGGCTGGCTCTGCCGGCCGGCCTCAACGCCTACATTCCACTCCTGGCGATCGCGATTGCCGATCGCTATTTTGGGCTCGTCAATCTCTCCGAACCGTATGACGTGATCTCCTCCCCGCTGGGGATCGCCATCATCTCGATCCTGCTTATCGTTGAGGTCCTGGCCGACAAGATTCCGCTGGTCGACCACGCCAATGACTTGCTGAACTCTGTCGTGCGCCCTGCGGCTGGCGCGATCCTGCTCATGGCCTCTACAAGCACGGTCGACTCGGTCAATCCGGTCTTCGCAATGATCCTCGGTCTGCTCGTCGCCGGTAGCGTGCACTCGGTGAAGGCGACGGTCCGGCCAACAGTGACTGCCACCACTGCAGGCGTCGGCAACCCCGTCATTTCAACGCTGGAAGATGGAGCCGCAATCACGCTGGCCATCATCGCCATCGTGGCGCCGATTCTGGTGGCGCTGATCTTCATTGCCTTGGCAGTCGCGACCGTCATCATTCTGCGCCGCTGGAGGGCAAGGCGGGCTCGGTTGGCTGCCCCGCCTGAGCCGTAAGACACGACGCTTAACCTTGCGTCGCGCCGACTAAGACTTTATACTATAAGTAGCATTGCATAGGGCATCGCAGCTATCCCGGTGGGGCGACGAATCGAGGCAGCGTGGAGTTTCAAGATTATTACGATGTGTTAGGCGTTCCAAGAGACGCCAGCAAGGATGAAATCAAAAAGGCGTACCGCAAGCTTGCCCGCAAATATCATCCAGATGTGTACAAGGGCAAGGATGCGGACGACCGATTTAAGGCTGTCAACGAGGCCTATCAAGTGCTCTCCGACGAAGAGAAGCGCACCCGCTATGACCGCTTCGGCCGTGACTGGCAGCAATACCAGACGAGCCCGAATGGTCAGCAGCAGGCGGACTTCAGCGAATGGTTCTCACAGCACGCGCAAGGCGCTGGACCTCAGGGCGGCAGCTATCAAGTCTTTACCGAAGACGATCTCGGATCGAGCGGCTTTTCGGATTTCTTTGACCTGCTCTTCGGACGTGGCGGCCGGCGCAGCCACATGGGCGCAGATCGCATGCACCCCCAGATGGCACCGCAGGCCGGCGAGGATCAGGAAGAATCGATCACACTCAATATCGAGGAAGCGTTCCAAGGGACAACTCGCCGCTTCCAGATCTCTAGCCGTGACTCACAAGGCGGCCAGACCATGAGTACGATCGAGGTCACCATCCCGCCGGGCGTGCGCGAAGGGTCTCGCGTTCGTGTCGCCGGCAAGGGGCTCCCGGGTCGATTTGGCGGGCCGCCTGGCGATCTGTTTCTCCGGGTAAAGGTCCGGCCTAGCAAGGAATTTGAGCTTGACGGCTCGACCCTGCGCGCAACGGTCGATGTGCCGCTCTACACCGCCATTCTCGGCGGCGAGATAGAGATCGTGCTACCCGGCGACCGTCGCATCGCCTTGACGATCCCAGCTGGTTCGCAAAACGGCAAGATGATCCGCCTCAAGGGCCAGGGCTGGCCCAAGAAGGTGCGAGGCACCGAGCGCGGCGATCTGCTGGTGCGGCTCAATGTCGTGCTGCCGACTGAGCTCAGTGATCGCGAGCGACAGCTCTTCCAAGAACTCGCCGAGATTCGTCGGCACGAGCCTGTGAAGGTCTAGTTCCGACGAGAGCCGCGATAATCTGAGTGGTACAATGGCGGGCTGGCTGTCGCGATCGGCGACAGCCTACGCGCGTGCGCATTTTGAACTGGAGGCCAGATGGCCGTCACGATAGTCCTTGGGGGACAATGGGGCGATGAGGGCAAGGGAAAGCTCGTCGATGTCTTGGCTGAATCGGCATCCGTTGTAGTGCGAGCGAATGGCGGAGCAAACGCCGGGCACACCGTCGTAACCGACCAGGGAACGTTCAAGTTCCACCTCATTCCCTCGGGCATCTTGCACGCCGACCGCCGCTGCATTATCGGCGCAGGCGTCGTCCTTGACCCCGCCATCTTGCTGCGCGAAATCCAGGAACTTCACGACCGGGGCTTCTCCACCGATAATCTGGCAATCTCACCTCGCTGTCACATTGTCATGCCCTATCATCCCGTCCTCGACCAGCTCCAGGAAGAGCGCCTGGGTGAAGCACGCATCGGCACCACGCAACGTGGCATGGGGCCAGCCTATGCCGACAAAGCTTCGCGGACCGGCATTCGCATCGCAGATATCGTGACGCGTGAGGGATTTGCCGAACGACTCGCTCCAGCAATCGAAGAGAAGAACGCACTGCTGTCGTCGCTCTATAATCTGGAACCACTCGACATCAACGAGATCGCCGAGCAGTATGCAGCGTTTGGCGAACAACTCGAGCCATACGTTACAAACACCGAGCTGATCATCCAGGATGCCATCGACCGTGGGGACGACGTGCTGCTCGAGGGCGCTCAGGCCGTCATGCTGGACATCGACTACGGCAGCTATCCGTATGTGACCTCGTCGTCTCCGACAGCTGCCGGTATCTGCCAGGGCGCTGGCGTCGCACCAACGCAAATCGATCACGTCATCGGCGTCTACAAGGCCTATACGACACGCGTTGGCGAAGGGGCGTTCCCCACCGAGCTGCACGGAGAGATCGGCGAGGTCCTTCGCCAGCGCGGAGCCGAATTTGGGACCACCACTGGGCGGCCGCGGCGCACCGGCTGGTTCGATGCGGTACAAGCCAAATGGACAGCCAGACTCAACGGCGTCACCGAGGTTGCGCTGACCAAATTCGACATCCTCGACACACTTGAAACGATCGATATCTGCACTGGCTATCTCCTCGATGGAGAGCCGATCACCGTTCCGCCAGCCCGAATTGAGGATTATGCTCGGGTAGAGTCGGTCTTCGAAACACTCGCCGGCTGGCGCACTGATACGTCACAGACCGCGAGCTACGATGAGCTACCAAAGGCCGCGCAGTGCTATGTTTCGAAGATAGAAGAGCTGATGGAGCGACCTGTCAAGTGGCTCGGTACCGGTCCACACCGGCAGCAGCTCTTGACCGTGCAATAGATCTCAACAGCTCGATACGTGAGTCGAACAAGGCATTCAGGGGTTGAGAGGCGGGCGAGATTGCTAGAGAACACCGACATTCAATCGATCATCCCACATCGTTACCCATTCCTACTCGTAGACCGCATTGAAGAAGTCGCCTATGGCGAGCGCGCCGTGGGTATCAAGAGCGTTTCTGTCAATGAGCCCTTTTTCCAAGGACATTTCCCAGGCTATCCGGTCATGCCGGGCGTGTTGATCGTTGAAGCTCTTGCTCAGGTCGGGGCAATCGTCATGCTCGGCCACGAGGACTACAAAGGCAAGATCGCGCTCTTTGCAGGTATCGAGCGCGTCCGATTCCGGCGGCAGGTGAAACCGGGCGATACCCTCCGTCTCGAAGTAGAGGTTGGCAAGATTCGCCGCTCGATTGGCAAGGGCACTGGGCGTGCAACTGTCGATGGCGAGCTGGCCGCAGAGGGCGAATTGATGTTTGCCCTCGTTGATCGTGACTCCCTGTCATAATCAACATTATGAGACCTGAAACTATCGCCGTCATCAAGCCCTGCTGTATTGGCGACGCCGTCATGTCATTGCCCGCGATCTCGGCGCTGCATCACTTTGCCCCAGAGGCGAAGATCCACGTCCTCACTGGCATGCACAATCGCGCCATCTTCGAGTCGCATCCCGCCGTCTCAAGCATCGAAAAGATCCCAGATGTACCAGACCGCCATGCTATCGGCTCGTTCGTGCGCACCATCCGCTCCGTATCACCGGATTGGGTAGCGTTGCTGGATCGCTCTCGACTGCTACGCATGCTCGTTCGAGCGAGCGGCGCGGAACGAATCGCAACGATGGACCGTCCAATCAACGGTGACATCTTCCGGCACGAAATTGATCTCTACCTCGACGCGCTCCGTCAATTTGGGATCGAAGCGACCAAAACTACTCCTCACATGGAGATCCCCAAAGAGGATCAGGCAATTGCACGCTCACTGCTCAGTAACGTCAGACGTCCCTATGTCGCGATACAGGCAGGCGGAGCACTCAATCCTGGCTCGGTTATGGTCGAGAAGCGCTGGCCGGTCGACCGCTACATAGAACTGACCCGGCGAATGCTTGCCGAGGGACACGACGTCGTCCTGACTGGCGGAGAGAGCGACCGCGCCCGGTGCGAACAGATCATCACGCAGGTGAACGATCCGCGAGTTCATCTGCTTGCTGGCAAGGCTTCCCTGCTCGTCTCGGCGGCGGTCATTCAAGAGGCCGCGCTTTATGTGGGCGGCGATACCGGCCTGAGCCATATAGCTGCAGCCGTCGGAACGCCAGTCGTCGCAATCTTCGGCCCCACCAATCCACTGCGCTACGCGCCGCGTGGGCGCCGAGTGCGTATCATCGCCCCACCTGCATCGTTCCGCCTGCCGGATCGAGACCTTCGAAAATCTCCCGTCGCGCCACCAGATGCGCGATGCGACCTCGTCACTACCAGCGAAGTTATCGCCGCTTGCGAGACGTTGATTCGCGAGACCACCGTCATCGGCTGAACCCTGCCATCAACCACACGTCGCAGACTGCCTGGAGACGCCCTCGGGCTGTATGCTGACCGCGAGCAATTGAGCGAAGTGGTGCGAGGGAGAGATTGCTCTGGATCTGCTAGCGATAGACGCCAGTCGAAGCAATGTCGAACGGCGCACGGGTACGGAATGGTATTCGTCCAAGATCATTGATGCGATTCTCAATATCGACCCACGTCCAGATATCAAGCTCTATCTCCGCCGAGCGGTTGAACCGGAACAGCGTCCAGATGTAAGCACTCGAGTCATAGATCGCCAGCGGCTCTGGACACACGTTGGGCTCTCTCAGGCGATGCGCCGAGATAACCCAGACGCGCTCTTTGTGCCGTCACATGTCCTCCCTGTCGTTCACCCCAAAGCCAGCGTGGTGACGATCCATGATCTTGGGCACCGAGTGGCGCCAGAGGGGCATACACGCCAGCGAAGAGCGATGCTGGAGATCACGACGAGATGGAACGTGCGGGCAGCAGCAAGAATCATCTCGCCGTCGACGCACACCAGGCATGATCTGGTTCGAATGTACGGTGTCGAGCCAGACCGGATCGATGTCATCCCCCACGGTGTCGATCACGAGCGATTCCGTCCTATCGAGCGAACCGAGGCGGCGCGTGCGCTCCGCACAGTCGGGATAGATCGACCTTATGTGCTGTTTCTCAGCACGATCCAGCCTCGCAAGAACGTTGAGCGCCTCATCGAAGCTTTCGAGAGATTGCGGCTGCCTGAGCACGCCCTGGTCCTGGCTGGGAAAACTGGCTGGCTAAGCGAAGGCATACTCGCCCGAGCCCGCAAGAGTCCCGCACTCATCGTCATGCCTGGCCACGTTCCAGACAATCTCATCCCCAGTCTCTACAGCGCTGCGGATGTCTTTGTCCTTCCCTCACTCTACGAAGGATTCGGAATGGGCGTGCTAGAGGCGATGGCCTGCGGTTGCCCTGTAGTCGTCAGCGATCGCGCCAGCCTCCCTGAGGTTGGGGGTCAGGCGGCAATCATTGTCGACCCGTTGAATGTGCGAGCGATTGCGACTGGTATCGTCGAAGCAATCGAAAGATCCGAAGAGCTACGGCTCGCAGGGATCGAACGAGCCGCCCGATACACCTGGGAGGCAGCTGCGGCGTCTACGCTGGCGACGATCGAACGTGCTTGGCATGCATCACATGCCTGACGTCCGGCGCATCCTGGTCATCAAGCTCGCCGATCTCGGCGATATGCTGCTCGCCGAGCCCGCCCTCCGTTCTCTCCGCGCCGGTCATCCAGACGCACAGATCGACATTCTCACCAACGCCTCGACTGCGCCGCTCGCACGGATCATCGCCCCATCGGCGGACGTAATCGCGCTGAAGCCCGCGGGACAGTCGTCAGCAAGCAGCGTGGCTGCGATGCTACAGGCTGGCTCCAAGCTCGTGACCAGGCAATACGACCTGGCGATCTTCCTCCATCACCTCACCACCGAGCGCGGAGCAGCCCGGCAGCGGATGCTCGCTACCGCCATTCGCGCGCACCAATCCGTCGGACTGGACAACGGTAGGGGCGAGCATCTCACCAAGCGCGTGGTCGATCCGGGATTTGGCATTCGCCATGAAGCTGAATTATTTGTCGACGTGGCCATCGCAGCCGGAGGCGCAGATGTAGACTCGATCCCGCACCTCACTCCAGACGCTTCACCCCCAGCGATTCTGCGGCCCTACGCCATCATCGCTCCCACGACCGGCCCCTATGCGCCGGTGCGGGAGTGGTCGCCCGAGCGTTTCGGTGAAGTTGCACGCTGGATTCACGCAGAGCTTGGAATACAGGCCGTAATTATCGGGACCAAAAGCACGCAATCGACAGCAGAGCGGATACGTGAGAGCGCACCATCCGCTCTGGATCTCTCCGGACAGACCTCGCTCAGCGAACTCATACAGCTCACCAGCCATGCCGACCTCGTCCTAAGCAACGACAGCTTCCCCGCCCATCTCGCATCAGCACTTGATCGCCCCTCAGTTACCGTCTTCGGCCCCTCGAACCTGACATCGTGGCGACCTCCCCGTTCTGTATTGCACATAACGGGGGATATGTCGCCTGCGAGACACCTCGTGGTTTCGGCCGTGTTGCCGTGTTCACCGTGCCTGTACACTGGTTACCGACTCGGGCGTAGAGCAGGATGTCCAGCTCGCACCTGCCTTGACATGGTATCGGTGGAGCACGTGAAGCTGGCTATTGAACGAGTAATGGGGGAGTCTAGGTGAACAATCCTTCGAGGCTCGTTGGAATTGGGCTGATCATCGTCGGCATATTGAGTGCCGTCCTTATCATTGGCTGGCTTGCGTCTGGAGTTGCCGAGGATTCGCTCGAAATGAGCGGCGCGCTCCTTGGTGGATTCGTCGGTTTGCTCGCGATCTCAGCACCGCTGACAGTCGGCGGCGTGCTCGTGCTGGCACGCAGTCGCAAAGAATCCGAGCGATTGGTGCAGGGTCAGCGTCAGCGCCGTATCCTGGGACGCATCGAAGCAGGAGGCCAGGTTTCCATCTCGGATCTCGCGATAGAGACACAAAGTAGTCGCGATCAGGTGAGAACTGACCTCGTCGATCTCGTTTCGATGGGGCTCTTCGCCGGATATGTCGACTGGGATGATGGGATCCTTTACTCGCGGGATGCATCTGCTCTTCGCGAACGTCGGACCTGCGAGAACTGCGGTGGCGAGCTTTCGCTGGCCGGTAAGGGCGTCATTCGCTGCCCATTTTGCGGCACTGAGTATTTCCTGCCATAACACGATTCAAGGGCATACAGAGGAGGTTCGATTCTCATGAGTGGGCAACGTCTAAGCCGGTTCCTGGATTCTATTCCGGGGTACGGCGGATATCGCGACAAAGAGCGGCGGCGCGAGAGCGACCGGCTGATTCGAGAACGTCTCGCGCAAGGCTATCGTCAGCAAGCCGACCGTATCGGCCGGATGCTCTCCAAGATGGCCGCTGAGCGCAACCTCACCGCCATCGAACCCCTTGATGGCATCCACACACGGCTCAATCACTTCATCTCGCGCTTGACAACGGCCACCTATGGTTATGCTGGTTTGTTTAGCGATCGACCTGTCGATGAGGCAGCTCTTGACCAGATCGCACGCTTCGATCAGGGTCTTGCCGAACCGCTTGAGGGTCTTGCAGCGACGATCGATACGCTGGAAGCAAACGAGCCGGGCACCGATCAATATGCCAAGGCGCTTGAAACCATCAGTTCCACCGTTGAGAGCCTTCACGACCGCTTCGACATGCGCTCACAAGTGATCGATAGCGCGAAGCCTGCTCCCGAGGCATCGGTGCTGGCTCTCTTGAAGCCCGAGACCGCTGTTGCGAACCCGCAACCGACCGCGTACCGGCTTCACGAAGGCGACGCGATCACCTACCGGGGCGAGAACTACGAGATAATCGGCCGGATCACGACCACTGTCGGTGATAGGGAGTGGCGCGATTTTCAACTCAAGGGCGGCACCGCCAACTACTGGCTGCGAGTACCGTCCACCGCTGATGGGGAGTTTCTCTGGCAAGAAGAAGTCAGCGGACAAGCGGCTGAAGGATTTTCTGGTGAACGGTCGACACAATCAGGGACATCTGAGGTCATAGGACAGAGCGGAAAATCCGAAACCAGAGCACTTCGAATAGAGACCATTGCGTCGCCTGATGAAGATTCCGTGATCCACGTATATGATTGGGGAGACGAGCAACTCAGCCTCCGCGGCACGACTATTGACCCTGTTTCGCTACAGGTCTGGTCTCGCGAAGGCGGGAGCGCAATCTAGGCAAGTTGATAGACGAGCTCGATACCCTACAGGAAAGGGCAACAAGACCATGGCAATTCTCGACAGGATGATGCGTCTGATCCGCGCCAACGTGAATGACTTAATCGACCAGGCAGAAGACCCGGAGAAGATGCTGAACGAATTGATGCGTGAGATGCAGCAGAGCATTCGTGAGGCACGCGGCCAGGTGGCAGAGATGATCGCCCAGGAGAAGGTCGTCGAAGCCGAACTGAACGACGCCAGGCGCGAGGCATCCAACTGGCAGAGCAAGGCCGAACTCGCCGTCCAAAAGGGCCGCGACGATCTGGCTCGCGAGGCGCTGCGGCGCAAGCACGATGCTGAGCAAATAGCGGAGGTCTATGCCGGTCAGCTCACCTCACAGAAAGAGACCGTCGCCAAGCTCAAGCAACAGCTCGAAGTACTGGAGCACAAGTACTCTGAGGCTGAATCGAAGCGCGACGTCCTGATTGCTCGCCACCGGCGTGCGCAAGCCCAAAAGAAGATGACTGAGACGTTTTCGACACTCCCTGATCTCAGCGCAATGAGCGAGCTCGAGCGCATGGAAAGTCGCATTCTCCATGAGGAAGCGAGAGCCGACGCGTTGGCGGAGATGGAGTCTGATGACACCGACTGGCAGTTCGCCGAGCTCGAATCCGACGCCGGTGTTGAAGCGGAATTGCAAGCGCTCAAGGCAAGTATCGGCAGTGGTGAAGAGACAAAGAGCCTTTCGGACGGCGGCTCGTCATCGGACAGCAATTAAACTTGCCGGCGTTGACATCAGGCGATGAAGGGATCTCTAGATGGCCATCCTCGACGTAATCGAATATTCCGACTCTCTAACGAATGAGATCGTTCATCGCATACCCGAACGCGGTTCAGGTGAGTTCCGGCTGGGCTCGCAGTGCATCGTGCGAGAGTCGCAGGCCGCGGTCTTCTTCCGCGACGGCAAGGCGCTCGATGTACTAGGCCCAGGCCGGCACACGCTTTCGACCGCCAATATTCCGCTGCTGACCGACCTTCTCAGCATCCCGTTCGGCGGAACCAGTCCGTTTCGTGCCGAGGTCTACTTCGTCAATCTGCGAGAGTTCCTCGACGTTAAGTGGGGAACGGTCCAGCCGGTCGTCTATCGCGACCAAGAGTTTGGAATGATCCGGATCCGCGCGTTCGGCACCTACTCGCTGCGCGTCAAGGATCCACAGCTCTTCGTCAATCAGGTGGTCGGCGTCACTGGTGCGTATATGGTCAGTGACATCGAGGAGTTTCTCCGTTCCATCGTCATCGCAGAGTTCAACGACATGCTGGCCGACACAATGACCTCCATCCTCGACGTCCAGCGGTTGACGCAAGAGATCGCCGCCGCATGTAAGAACGCGCTTACCGACGACTTCGAGCGTCTTGGACTTGAACTGCTCACGTTCCAGATCATGGCGATTGCCCCACCAGAAGCCGTTCAGAAGCGCATCGACGAGCGCTCCGGCATGGCTGCCGTCGGCGACATGAATCAATATGTCCAGTTCCAAACTGCCCAGGCCATTGGCCAGATGGGTCAAGCCGGTGGTGAAGGTGGTAGCGGGGGAAGTATGACCGAAGGCGCAGGGCTAGGCGCCGGTGTAGGCATGGGCATGGCCATCAGTGAAGCCATGCGGCAAGCCATGTTGAGTGGCCAGCAACCTGCAGCGGGCCAACCAGCGCCTCAGGCAGCCGCACCGACCCAGACCTGCCCGAACTGCCAACATCAGGCGCCGATCGACGCCAAGTTCTGCCCCAACTGTGGCCAGGCTCTTGGTTCGACTACCTGTGCGAACTGTGGAGCAGCGGTCCCGGCTGGCGCAAAATTCTGCCCGGAGTGCGGCACGGCGCAGACGAGTTAGCAGCATTCGAGAACGTGCACTGCTCTACCCAAATCGACCTGACCCGAAGCTTTCAAATTGACCGTGCGATTCGCATATCGCGCGGTCAATTTTCCTGCGCACCATGACGACGATTCGTGCCGCGATACTGCGCATGCTCCACGGTGACCGGCAGCCCTCGAATGACACCGAGAACCTCGAGCTGCGGCAGGCTATCTCACTGGTTCTCCACGAGCACTCCTCAAGCGCAGTTGTGCGAGCCGCCGCGGCAGATGCACAACGACATGCCGACAAATGGTTCCAACCCGCCAGCGTGCCACCTATCGTCGACTACGCCGAGATTCCGCCGGCAAGTACGTGGTTGACGGCCGCGCTAGGCTGTCCTGAGGTCATCCACAACCTCGCAACCGATCATCCGTCGCGGCCAACCGTTATCCCAGTCGATCAGATTCCCCACGCCAACGCTACGGCAAACCTATTCAGAGCAGCGGCGACGCTGCATCTCCCAATCGGCAATCAAGATGTGGTCGTGATCGCGGCAATTGTGCGTCCTGGCGGACGAGGCATCGCAATCCTTTGGAAAGGGCCGTTTCAGTGGCCAGAGCGGCAAGCAGATGCGCTGAGAGCCATTGAGCGGCTTATTCAGGCGCACGCCGGCCAGTGGCGTCCGCCAGGGAACATCTGGGCCGGAGGCGCGGAAGACGTGCTACCAGCTGGCGAAATCATGGACGCTTGAGTTCACTGGCTGGAAATATCCGGTAGCGATACCCCTGATCGACCAGAAACCGCTGTCTGCGGCGCGCATACTCACCGTCACGCGTGCTCTCAACCACCAGCGTGTAGAACTTCGCAATCTTGCCCTCAGCAGGTCGCAAGAGCCTGCCTAGCCGTTGCGCCTCTTCCTGGCGAGAACCGAAATTGCCGGAGAGCTGGATCATGACGGACGCATTGGGCAGATCCACGCCAGCCGACCCAACATTGGAGACGACGAGTGTGGAGATGTCACCAGCGCGGAAACCCTCCAGCAATCGCTTACGCTCAGTATCGGGGGTTTTACCGGTCATGATTGGCAGATCAAACTGACGCGCGACCGCTTCGAGTCCTGCCAGGCGAGAGCCGATAACCAGAGCTGGCTCGTCTTGGTGTAGGGCAAGCAATCGCTCGACTGCCGCAAGCCGGTAGCGAAATGCATCTCGTGTTGTGGGAGCTTTTGGCAAGCGAACCTCAATGCAATCCGCCGGAGATATCCAGCCCTGCGCTTCCAGCTCGTACCACGGAACGTCATGGATTACCGGCCCCACCAGCGCAAAGACCTCGGCCTCGCGCTCGTCCTCCCGCACCAAGGTGGCGGTCAGCCCGAGTCGGCGGCCCGCCTGAAGCTCTGCGGACTGCCGGAACACCGTGGCCGGCAACGAGTGCGCCTCGTCGAAGATGATCAGTCCCCATGGCGTCTCCAGTAAATCGCTACGCACGATCCCCCGAGTGGCGGACTGATAGGTCGTGATGCTCACCTGCGCTGGCGCGTGGCCTCGCTGGAGGAGGGATACCTGGCTCGCGTCGAGCGTGGTCGAGCTTAGGATCGTTGATTCCCACTGCCGCGCGATCGTTTGCGAAGGTGTGAGAATCAAGGTGTTGCGCCCTGTAGCGACAAGTGCCGCGACGCCAACGATCGTTTTCCCAGCTCCACAGGGCAGCAACACCATACCCGAGCCAAGGTCAATGTATGCATTCACTGCCTGCCGCTGATACGGTCGCAGGCTCACCGACGGCTGAAGCTGCACGCTCAGCGTCGAACCGGTGATCTCATGACGTTTGTCAACCACCGGCCAGCCGCGCCGGGCCGCCTCGAGCTTGATCCGGCTTGCGGATCCAGCCTCAATTGGGGTTCTGCCGGCGGACCAGACAAGTTCAAGATCGTGCAGCGCTGCCTGGGCACGATGCGAGGCTTCGAGCCACAACGAACTGCCCTCGGCCATCAGCCGAAGTTCGCCGTACCGCTGAAACAGATCGGCGAGTCGCGCCACAAATCCCGCAGGTAACGGCACTGCCGCATGCCGGTCGAGCGCCTCCAGCATGCGTTCAGCCGTCACCCCTCGAGTCGCTGCGCCCCAGACGGCAACAGGTGAGAGTCGGTAGCGCAAGGAACCCGCAACGACAGCCTCCAGCACCGCACACCAGCGTACGATATTGGCTATTTCGAGCTGCTCATGTCCAGGGGTAATGAGAAGCTGGTTATCACGCTGTATAACGATCTGGCTCTTCAGGGTGTCGCTTACCTCCAAGGTCCGATTTCTGCGGAGGGACGCGGAAAATGGTACAATTGATTGGTTAACAATGTGCTGAACGTACGCCAATTTGGAAGGCCCATTCTTGGACCAGGGAAATCTACGACGAGTCACAATCGATCAGGAAATGCGGCGCTCCTATCTCGATTATGCAATGAGCGTGATCGTGCAGCGAGCACTCCCAGATGCACGCGACGGTCTTAAGCCTGTCCAGCGCCGAATCCTCTATGGAATGTACGAGATGGGCGTGCGCGCATCAGGCAGATACCGAAAGTCTGCTGGTGTCGTCGGTGAAGTGCTGAAGAGCTATCACCCTCACTCCGATTCATCGGTCTATGACGCGCTTGTGCGAATGGCACAAGACTTCTCGCTGCGGTATCCGCTCGTCGACGGCCAGGGTAACTTCGGCTCCGTTGACGGTGATGGCGCTGCAGCTATGCGCTACACCGAGGTCCGCATGGCTCGCATCGCGGACGAGTTGATCGACGATATCAACAAGGACACCGTCGACTTCTACCCGAACTACGACGATACAACGACGCAGCCTGTAGTCTTTCCTGGCAGGCTCCCAAACCTCTTGTTGAACGGTGCCTCTGGTATTGCCGTCGGGATGGCGACCAATATCCCGCCGCACAACCTCAATGAGATCTGCGACGGCATTATCCACCTCATCGACAACCCAGACGCCACCGTTGAAGATCTCATGGAGATCGTTCAGGGACCAGACTTCCCAACTGGTGGATTCATTCTTGGCCATGAGGGGATTAAGGCTGCTTTCGCCACTGGCCGTGGTCGTGTCGTCATGCGCGCCAAGGCTCACGTCACCGAATCTGACCGGCCGGGCTATTACGCCATCATCATTACTGAACTGCCCTACCAGGTCAACAAAGCCACCTTGATCGAGAAGATCGCCGATCACGTTCGTGCCGGGCGCATCAACGGCATCCATGACTTGCGCGACGAGTCGGATCGCACAGGGATGCGCGTGGTCATCGATCTGAAGCGCGATTCACAGCCCCGCAAGGTGTTGAACAACCTCTACAAGTTCACCCAGATGCAGCAGACGTTCGGTGTCAATATGGTCGCACTGGTGGATGGCGAACAACCTCGCGTGCTTGGCCTGAAGCGGCTGATGCAGCTCTACATCGAACACCGTGAGGAGGTCATCCGGCGCAGAACGCAGTTTGATCTCGATCGCGCGCTTCGCCGGGCGCATATCCTCGAAGGCCTGAAGATTGCGCTTGATCACCTCGACGAGGTCATCAAGACGATTCGCCAGTCACGCACAGCCGAGTCAGCGCGCAATAATCTCATGCGCGGGTTCGGTCTCTCCGAAGTGCAGGCAACAGCCATTCTCGACATGCAGCTGCGCCGCCTGGCCGCTCTCGAGCGCAAGAAGATCGATGACGAGTACAACGAGCTGCAAAAAGAGATCGCCTATCTGCGTGATCTGCTCGAATCCCCAGAGAAGATTCTGGGACTCATCAAGGACGACCTCTCCAACATCAAGGAGACCTACGGCGACGAGCGGCGAACCCGCATTATCGAGGCAACAGGCGAGCTCAGCGACGAAGATCTGATCCCGGAAGTCGACGTTATCGTCACCATGACACAGCGTGGTTACGTCAAGCGTCTGCCAGGCGATACGTATCGCGCACAACGCCGCGGTGGTCGCGGTGTCACCGGCCTCAAGATGGCTGATCAGGACGATATCCAGCATCTGGTGGCAACCAACACCCATGACTCGCTGCTCTTCTTTACGACCAGAGGGCGTGTTTACCAGCTGATGGTGCACGAGCTGCCCGACGCAGGGCGTACCGCCAAGGGCATGCCGATCGTGAATCTCATCGCGCTGCAGCCCGATGAGTCCATCACCGCATTAATGCCAGTCCGGGACTTCGAAAAGGGCGGCTATCTCTTCTTCTGTACACACAATGGCCGGGTCAAGCGCACCACGATCGATCAGTTCTCTTCGGTTCGGTCGAGCGGGCTCATCGCCATTTCGCTCGATGACGACGACGAACTTGCTTGGGTGCGCATGACCGACGGCAATGGAGACATCATCCTCGTCACACGTCACGGTAAAGCTATCCGGTTCGCCGAAGACGACGTGCGAGCCATGGGCAGACCAGCCGCTGGGGTGATTGGTATCCGTATGGACGACTCGGATTTTGTTGTCGGCGTCGGTGTTATCGACGACGAGAACAAGGATGACGAGCTGTTGACGGTCACCACTCAGGGACTCGGTAAGCGAACAAAGCTCAGCGAATTCCGTACGCAGGGACGCGGTGGGCAAGGCGTCACAGCCATGAAATTGCCGGGTAACGCCGCAATCGCGGGCGCAGCGATTGTCAACGAGGAGGTCGATGTCATGCTGATCTCTACGGCAGGCGTCGTCATCCGCATGCCTGTCGGCCAGATCTCGATCATCGGCCGGTCAACGCAAGGCGTTTCAGTCATGCGGCTCGAAGACAAAGTTGAGGTCGCATCACTGACCGTACTCAGCGAGAACGGCGAAGGCGAAGCCGTCATGGAGCAGATCGTTGAAGATTCGCCGAACGGCCGCGAGACAGACTAAAGGCGCGTTAATTGAATGATTCTGGAGGAGCGTTCTCAGCTGGATGAGATGTCAGCGGGGCGCTCCTTCGTGATGGTATCGCTGTCGCGAGCAGCAGCAACGCCACCGCGACAAGCGCAATGAACGCCACTAGTGACGCATCTGGGCTGACGTTCGGGACATTGTCCGATGCTGCCGCCAAATACACCAGTGCAAGTGAGAACAAGACAAACGCCAGCATTGCGATCAGGTTGCGCAGCCGCGCGGGGCCGATTGCGTAAAGCAGCGTTGCCGTCGCCGAAGCCAGCCAGGCAGCGGAGATCCCTTGCCAGAAATTGACCGTCGTGAAGTACGTTGCGCCCCCGATGCCCGCAGCGATCGCCAGCGCTCCCGGTAGCACCGCAATAGAAGGATCTGAAGTGAAGAGCGGCGGCAAGGTTCGAGATAGCAGGATCAGGATCATGAACATTGCCAGTGCGGCGCCGAGCCCGGCTAGTGCATTGGGAACCCGTCCACCAAAGCGGGCATCTGCGATCTGAATCGTGGCGGTCACCTCGACAGACGGGATCAATGCCACCAGTGTCAACAGATCGGTCAAAAGATCTCGCCGAACCGGCTCCCGGCGTGACCACCAGATCCAGCCAATCACCGAACAGACGAGTGCTGCCCCAGCCAGACAACTGATGACCAGCGCAAGATCGCCAAACCGAGCCTCCAGCGTTGGCGTCAGCGCAAAGACGACCGCAATTCCCGCGCGCATGACGGCACTGAGGACCCACGATCGCCAGTCGGCAGGCGGCATCCAGCGAGAGAGCGATGATGGCTCCCGTTGGACTGGTGGCTGGAATCGCTTGCGACGCTGAAACACGTGGCCCTCCATTTTCCGGCTCAAGCATCCTACATCTACGGCCAACTCGCCACGACACTTATGCTCAGAACGAGCGTAAGAGTGCTACACTACGGAACAGCGGTGCCGCCCCCTTGAAGGGAACAAGCATGCCCCCGCAGAAGCGAAGAATTGGCGTCTTTGGCGGTACATTTGATCCCATTCACGTCGGACATCTGATCGTAGCCGAGATCCTCCAGCATGAGCTCGAGCTTGAGCGCGTCATCTTCCTTCCTGCCGGTCGGCCTCCGCACAAACCCTCCCAGGTACTCGCCGCCGACCACGATCGCATAGAGATGATTCGGCGGGCTACGCGACGGTCGCCCTCGTTCATCATCAGCATGATCGACCTTGAGCGGCCTGGTTATTCGTTCACCGCGAAATCACTCCAGATCCTCTCAGACTCTATTGATGGTGAAGTGGACCTGTACTTTCTGATGGGTCAGGATTCCCTGCGAAGTTTCCCAACCTGGCACCGGCCCGATTTGATCGCTGAACAAGCTCGTCTTGGGGTGGCACTTCGACCAGGATTCGACGTCAAGGTGAGCGAGATTGAGGCGCTCGTGCCCGAAACCAAAGGACGGATAGAAGTCGTTCCTGTACCATTAATCGGCATCTCGTCGCGCGATATTCGGCAACGAATTGTCGAGGGTAAGCCCTATCGCTATCAAGTCCCGCCACTCGTGGCCGACTACATCGACGAGATGGATCTCTACCAATCCGAGGCCGATAATTTGACAGCCTTGGGAGAGCAAACGTACACTCGTACGTCGGTCACAGGTACAGCGGACTAAACCCACGCTAACTGGACCTCGTCACAGTCATTCATCAGTTGGAGCATTTGTTCGTGCACAAAAGGACATGGTACACCTTTGCCGCAATCGTGGTGATCGCGCTTGTCGCGGGCTGGCTCGCACTCCCCTCAAACGTCTTGAATTTCGGTGGCCTCAAGGATGGTATCTACGTCCATGAGGGTCTCGATCTCCAAGGTGGACTCCAAGTTGTTCTTGAGGCGCGACCTCCTGAAGGGCAGTCCGTCAGCTCCGGCGCTCTTGATGGCACCCGTGACACGATTGCGCGTCGTGTCAACGGTCTCGGCGTCAGCGAGCCGATCATCCAAACCCGAGGTGACGACCAAATCGTCGTTGAATTGCCCGGTATCGACGACCCAGAGGCCGCTATCGATGTTCTAAAGACGACGGCGTTGCTAGAGATCATCGATACTCAAGGCAATCCACTGCCTGTTGGCACGATGGTGAATACGTCACTGGGGCCAGCAACAGACTCAGCGACTGCCGGCGAGACTCAGGCCGCGCTTCCTGGGGAGGATGCACCCACCTATCAGACCATTGTTTCGGGTTCTGATCTTGTCGATGCCTACCCCTCAACAGATTCGTTCGGCAGCGTCGTGGTTGGTTTCGAACTCAGCGATGAGGGCGCCGACAAGTTCTACGACTTTACCTCCACCCATATCGGGCAGCCCATGTCGATCGTCGTCGACAAGACCGTCATCAACACCGCAACCATCAACGACGCAATCGGCAAAGCTGGGTCGATCAGTGGACTGAACCGAACACAGGTCGAAGCACTGGCACTCCAGCTCAAGGCTGGTGCTCTTTCCACCCCGCTGGAAGTCGTTCAGAGCCGAACCGTCGGCCCGACGCTCGGCGAAGATTCGGTTGACCGCAGCATTGAGGCTGGACTCGTGGGCCTGACCCTTGTTGCCCTGATGATGATCTTGTTCTACCGTGTCCCGGGCTTGCTCTCGATCGTGGCGCTCTTCATCTACACCGCCATCGTCTTCTCGCTCTTCAAACTGATCCCGGTGACGCTGACACTAGCCGGCATCGCGGGCTTTATTCTGTCGATTGGTATGGCCGTCGATGCGAATATCCTGATTTTCTCGAGATTGAAAGAAGAGCTTCGGCGTGGCCGTCCAACACGCATCGCTGTCGAGGCAGGTTTCAATCATGCATGGCCTTCGATTCGCGACTCAAACATCTCGACGATGATCACCTGTGCCATCCTCTACTGGTTCGGTCAGTTCGTTGGCGCAACGATCATCCAGGGTTTCGCATTGACGCTCTTCGTCGGTGTGGCCGTCTCGATGTTCACTGCTATCGTCGTTACGCGCACGTTTATGCGAGTGCTCCTGGCACAACGGTGGTTCGGTGACCACTGGTGGTTGGGCGTCGAACACACCCGCAGCGCATCAACTCCGTCAATTGCAGATTAGTATGGCTTCAAAGTCTTCACGAAAGTGGTTCGCATCTCATGATCGATGTCGTTAGCAAAAGAAATCTCTGGTACCTCATCTCAGCCTGTCTGATTGTTCCGGGGCTCATCTCATTGATCTTCAATGGCCTCAATCTCGGCATCGACTTCACTGGCGGTACATCCTGGGAGCTGATGTTCAACGAGCAGCAGCAAATTGATACGAACCGCGTGAGCAAGATCCTTGCGGACAATGGCTTTTCTGACAATATTGTCCAGATTGCCGATGACGGCACCGTCATCATGCGAATGGGCGAGCTGAAAGAGGGCTCGGATGCAAAGACAGCGCTAGAGAATGCGTTTCGTGATGCATTTGGTGACTTTACCGAGCAGAGCATCACTACCGTTGGCCCCTCGGCGGGCCGGGAGATCAGTACCAGAGCCATTATCGCTGTCGGGCTAGCTGCGATCGGCATTCTGCTCTATATCGCATTTGCCTTCCGCAACACTCACAATCCGTTCTTGTATGGAACGTGCGCCATCGTCGCGATGATCCATGACGCGCTCTTCGTTCTCGGTGTTTTCTCGATTCTCGGCTGGCTGATGGATGTCGAGGTTGACGCCCTCTTTGTCACTGCGCTGTTGACGGTGATCGGTTTCTCTGTCCACGACTCGATCGTCGTCTTCGACCGCATTCGCGAGAATCTGGCTGCCAAGCTCGCGCCGACGTTTGAAGAGATCGTGAATTACAGCATCGTTCAGACGATGGTTCGCTCGATCAACACATCGCTGACAGTCGTCTTGACACTCGCCGCTCTCTGGCTCTTTGGCGGTGAAACCACCCGGTGGTTCGTCTTTGCGCTGCTGATCGGGACCGTGGCGGGCACCTATTCGTCGATCTTTAACGCCGCCCAGCTCTTGGTATCGTGGGAGCATGGTGACATCCAGCGGGCCTTCAAGTTCTGGAAGCGTGAGAAGGCTCCGGTCGAGCCAAAGGTAGTTTCCGCGCGTTGATTTCGGATCTCGACCTACCAGACCAACCCCACATCGGCGTCATCGGCGGTGGCATCGCCGGCCTGACCGTCGCGTACCGATTGGCGCACTCTGGCTACCACGTCACTCTCTGGGAACAATCCCCGGAGCTCGGTGGGCTTGCTGCGGCATTCGACGTTCCGGGCGGTCATCTTGAGAAGTTCTATCACCACCTTTTCATGAGTGATCATGCGATTACCGACTTGATCAACGAAATCGGCATCGGCGACAAGCTGATGTGGCTCCCCTCCCAAAATAGCTACTACTCAAACGGCCAGATCTATTCGCTTGCCAGCCCGCTGGACCTTCTCAAATTGCCAATAGTCCCCATCCACGATCGCATCCGGATCGGGCTGGTGACGCTCTATCTCCAGCAGATTCGGGACAGCGGCAGTCGCTGGCACGCGTTTGAGAAGGTGTCCGCTTGGGATTGGCTGCGCAAGTGGACCGGTGAACGAGCGTTCCAGCGCACATTTGGGGCGCAACTGAAGGCGAAGTTCGGGCCACGTGCCGAATCGGTCGCTATGGTCTGGTTCTGGAACAAGATCTTCCTGCGTACCAAGTCCCGCCCTGGTCTCTTTGGCGAGGAACGGCTCGGCTACATCGACGGGAGCTTCAATACCCTGATCAACCGCCTCGCCGAAGCGGCTACCGAAGCAGGCGCTGCCATCCACTCGAGCACTCCAGTTGACGAGATCAGACCACAATCAAGTGGACGGTACCTGGTTAAAGCGAGTGGGTTGCCACCCGCCGAGATTGACGCAGTCGTCGTGACCACGCCCGCACCCATCTTCTTGCAGCTTTTCCCCGACACGCCGCAGCCATACCGCTCGAAGCTCACCGCCACGCCATATCAAGGCGCAGTCTGTCTGATTCTTCGGCTGGATCGCCCGCTAACCGACGCGTACTGGCTCAACATCGCCGACGACGACGTCCCGTTTACCGTCGTTGTGGAACACACGAACTTCATCGACCCCGCCAAGTACGACGGCAATCATTATGTCTATATCAACAAGTACCTGGAGTGGGATCACCCCTTTGTGAAGATGTCCGAAGTGGAGGTCGTCGACGAGTATCTGTCGCACCTCACGCGTTTCAATCCCGAGTTTGATCGAAGCTGGGTACAAGAGCACTGGCTGTTTCGCGCCCGTGCCGCACAGCCAGTCATCGAAATCGGCCACGCGGAGCGAATTCCTTCGCACCGCACACCGTTCGACAAGGTCTACCTGGCCACCATGTCGCAGATTTATCCAGAGGACCGCGGCACCAATTACGCTGTTGACCTGGGCAATCGAGTCGCAGAGATGGTCGACAACGACCTGAAGGCTCGCCGTTAGGTCGCCTGCCAGTACACTCTGCCCTGCTCCAGAATCATCTGAATGTCGCCTCTATCCTCGAGATAGGTCAAGAAGGCGTAAATCGTAGGATGCAGCAGGAAGTACGCGCCAGCATCCGCAGGGTTCGCGCCAAGCTGGTTGAGCACGTCTCCCAGAATTGAATCAGCGTCTCGGGGCGTTTCGCAGGCAGCCTTGACCCGTTTAGCTACGTCCAGAACGACCTTGCGGTTGAGATCGATCGCTGCCGTCAGATCAGTTGGCACTGGTCCATGCCCTGCCACGACAACCGCACTCTCGACCTCCTCAGCACGGTCCAGAGCCACGAGATGATCTCGCACTGAGTAGAGGTACGGCATCTTGTACTTCTCGATTGCCTGCGCCGGCAAGACCACATCGGCACAGAAGAAGACGTCATCAACCAGGATGCCCATCTGATTCGGCGAGTGACCCGCAAGCGAGATCGCGGTTAGCTCGACGCCAGCAACGGACAGCGGGCCAGCATCATAGACGTGATCGACTGGAGAGGGCTGGACGAGCAAGAACTTCGTTCGTAGCGAATTCGGCGGATCAGCGCCTGCAAACAGCGCGCTCGGCAAATTAAGCGGGTAGCGCAGCGTCGCTTCATCCCACACCGGTGCCCAAACTTCAGCACCCGTGCGGCGAACCGTGAAGGCGTTGCCACCAAAATGATCACCATGACCGTGCGTGGTGATGACCGCCGCCACCCTGCGTTCTTCCGCCTCAAGCCGGCGCAAGACTTTGCGGACTGCAGTGTCGTTGAGACCGGTGTCGATCAGAATGGCGGCATTATCAGGGGCGAGGACGACACCGATATTAACTCCGCCCGGTGCGGCATAGACACGTTCACTCAGCTGCTCCACTCACGTCCTCCTCAGTTTGTGCCATTCCCTGTTCGCCATCACCTCAATCGTAAACGCTCGCCACTGCTAGAGGACGAGCGCTACGAGAAGGATTCCAATGGATATGGCTTATCTGTCTGCGAGCGAGGACAGGAATCCAACACTTACTGCCGCGACGAACACATGCATCAGTAGCAGCGCGACAAGCGTTCCGTCCGTCACCCCATCGATACCGAACGGAGACGGAATCGAGATGAGCAGGACACCCGCCGCGATGATCTGGAATGTGCGCAGCGACCAGTTGAACACGCGAGTAATGATGTTGAACGCAACTGCTGCTGCAAACGTTGCCAGCGCGGCCGCCGAGGCAATCAATCCCGCAGTCATCGGCCCTTCTCCGCTTGGTCCTGGCACGACCAGATTGTCGGGGAACGCTCCGAGTGCGCTGGCGGCTCCGTAGATCACCATGCATCCCGCGATGGCGATCGCTGCCGCCGTGGAGACGACCATGACTCCACGGGTGATGCCTTTCCGCCGGCAGTCATTGGTGGCGGTTGAACTCATACGTGACCTCCTTTGGTCAGCTAACATCCCCGCGGTAGGACTAAAGTCCGCTCGATGGACCCGCGAGGATTGCAACAATGCGAGTGCATTGTAACGACTCAGTCCGCTGTTGTCAATGCACTCGCATTGTATAATGCGAGTAGGTGGTTGAATGGAGACGACGTGCCACGCCGAGTCGATCACGCTCAACGACGAGAAACCATAACCAACGCCGTCTTGCGCCTCGCAGGTACTGAGGGGATCGAGGGGGTGAGTTTGCGCCGGGTCGCAACCGAGGCAGGTGTCTCCATGGGCATGGTTCAGTATTACTTCCCTTCGAAGGACGAGATGTTGCAAGCTGCCTGTGAGCGGCTCCTGCAAAATGCGCGCGCTGGGTTTGCTGAAGATGTCGCAGCCGACCAGCCGAGCAGTACACGCGAAACCCTGCGACGAGCGATGTTGCGCATTGTGCCGCTGGATGAGCAGCGCGCCGCCGGCACCAGGATCTGGATCGCATTCATGGCCCGCGCCACGGTGGAGCCAGCTCTCGCTACCTTTATGCAACAGACCTGGG
>CAYNTE010000018.1:5213-7327 GCA_964399615.1 uncultured Thermomicrobiales bacterium | reverse complement strand
GCCATCCTGATTGCAACTCACTGTTGCGCCCGTAGCTCAGTGGATAGAGCGTCTGCCTCCGGAGCAGAAGGTCGCAGGTTCGAATCCTGCCGGGCGTACCACCGATCAAGCCACCTCAAAGACTCAACTCCACCTGAGTTGCCCTCTGGCCATGACTGCATTTGCTGTCACCTATTGTCACTGCTAGTCGATCAACTTCACTTTGGGTCGACAACGGCGTACGTACTCTGTATGATCTGCATAGGGGAATCACTAAGCTAGCGGAAATCCGGCGTCATTCGGCGCAACGGCGATTCATCATTTAGAATCGTGACGTCGAGTTGTAGCAGGATGGCGTCCGGGATAATCCCGCTTCACGAACGACCTACTTGTGGTGGAAGGGAGCGAAGCTCGGTGATCTTCCGACGAGAAGAGCCCGATCCAGACGAAGGCTCGGGTCAGGGTGCACCCGAGATCCCCGACCGAAGTCACGCGCGGGGGAGTGCTCCGCCGCTAGTCGAACCAGCAGACTGGGGCGAGGGCGACGGTCAATCGAGCGTGATCGCTCGCAACGCCACGTGGTCTGGCACCCTTGAGTGCAACGGTTCGGTGGAAGTGCTCGGTTCCCTTATGGGAGAGGTCCACGCCACCGGCGACATCTACGTCGCACCTGGCGCACAGGTCGAAGCTCGGTTGCGCGCCGTCAACGTGATAATTGCGGGCCAGTTTCAAGGATCTGTCATCTGCGACCACCGATTTGAAGTAACGGATTCCGGAGACGCCACCGGGCGATTCCATGCTCCAACCTTGGTTATTCATGATGGCGCAACACTGAACGGTACGTTCCAGATGTCCGGCGCACCGTCGTTCGATGATGACCAGAACGACGACAGGTAAGCGTGGATCGAGCCGCCGGCAAACCGCCCGTTACCCGACTGGGAGGGGATGACACAGATGGAATATAGTGGTGCTAATCGGCAGAACTTCGATGCATCGTCGAGCGGCCAATCCAATATGGCCTCACTCATCGACCGCGTGACTTCGTTCGACGGAACACTCCGTACCGAGCGGGATCTACGCATAGAAGGCAAAGTTACTGGCGCGATCAGCTGCGACGGGATCTTGATGATCGCCGAGGGCGCAGAAGTCGACGCAGAGGTCGACGCCGAATCGATTATCGTGTCCGGCGAGATGGCTGGTACAGTACGATGCCGGGGAAGACTAGAAATCCGCGCCTCCGGGGTTGTCCGGGGCGATGTGAAGACTGGCGCGCTGGTTATCGTCGAGGGTGCACGCTACGAGGGCCAGATTGCGATGGAAGCCACCTACGAGGGTGGTGGAGCATTTGCTCCTGCCACTGCAGAAGAGCCGGAGGTCGATGATCTGCCTGGCCAGTCCGATGAGCAAGAGTACTCATTCCTGCGCCGCTTCACGCCATCCGACGACGATGATCTGGATGAAGACGAGCAAGAAACCGACGAATAGAAGCCAATTCCCGACAACGTCCAAAATCGGCATGGCTGCGGGATAGAGTAAGATGAAACGGGAGAAACACGCTATAGTCCATTTTCTGTGGGGACAGAATACGACTGTGGCTGGCGAGGGGGAGGTACGATGAAGGCACGCCGGTGCGGCACCTGTAAGTATTATGAGCAGTCTCCGAATTGGCGCGAAGGTTGGTGCCGGAACCCGCTCCTCCATACTCCTGACGAATATCACGTGGTCTCGGATAGTGAACTCGATTGCGAGCGCGGCATGGGAAATTTCTGGGAGCCCGCTGGCGCCCGCCAGCAACAAGAAGTAGACGACTCGCACCACCTCACTCATGACAGCAACGACAGAAACGAACCCAGCATTCCAATCTCCGCTGGTGGCCAGCCCATTTATCCGGTCATGGGATCGTCTGGTTATGGTGGCGATCCGCCACCTCCAAGCGACCAACGTGGCGGTCAACGCTGGCCAGATGACCGTGGTGACTATGGTTACTACGACGACGAACGCTACTGGACGGATTACATCCGCATCGCTGCCCCTATCTGCGGCGTCTTGTTGCTGCTCGTCCTGCTCTGGTTCTGGTTCGCAAACTGGATGGACGATGACGACGGCAACGCAGCTGACGTCGCTACTAACGTGCC
>CAYNTE010000018.1:0-5113 GCA_964399615.1 uncultured Thermomicrobiales bacterium | reverse complement strand
AGTAGCGTCTAAAGCCTGAAAACTCCTGTGATATACTGCGTGCGGCCCAATTGTGGGCAGGTTGGATCATGCACGTGTGTGGACGTGGCGTCCGTGTGCCGGCAACAAACCGGTGAAACGCCACGGTCGAACCACACGGGTGATAAACACGGGAGGAACCCCAATGACCGCAACGCAGGTGCCAGAGCGCACCGAGCAAGTCATGCGCTCGCTACTCGAAGCGGGCGTTCACTTTGGCCATCAAACCAAGCGCTGGGATCCGAGGATGTCACCGTACATCTTCGGCGAGCGAGATGGCATCCATATCATCGATCTGCATCAAACAGCGCTCTTGCTGGCCGAGGCCCGCGAGGCACTTGCGGATATCGCTGAAGGTGGCGGCAAGATCGTCTATGTCGGCACCAAGAAGCAAGCTCAAGAGATCGTTAAAACCGAGTCAGAGCGCTGTGGCATGTTCTACGTCAACCGGCGCTGGCTCGGTGGCACGCTCACCAACTTCCGCACGATCCGAGAACGCATCCAGCATTTGCGTCGCCTTGAACAGCAAAAGGAAGCCGGTGCGTTTGAAGTGCTTCCTCGTCAGGAGGCGCTCGCGCGCGACCACGAATACGAGAAGCTCGAACGCAATCTGGGCGGCTTGAAGCACCTAAATGTCGTGCCCCGCGCGCTAATCGTTATCGATCCTCGGCGCGAGGCGATTGCTATCAAGGAAGCCAACCGGCTCGACATCCCGATCTTCGCTATCTGCGATTCAAACTGCAATCCAGACGCAATCGACTACCCGATCCCTGGCAACGACGACGCAATTCGCTCTATTCGCTTGATCATCAGCGAACTGACAGACGGCATCATCGAGGGCCTTACGCGCGCTGAATCGGCATTTGCCGAAGATCTCCCAGCTCAGGTCGAGGGTGAGGTCGAAGCAGAGGCCCAGGCACAGGCCGAGGATTCGGACGAGCCAGGCGAAGAGAGCGACTCGGAGTAGTCACTTCATGAGGTCGGGTCACGAACTGACCCATCGAAGATCGTACTTTAGAACCTATACGGGAGGAAACGCACGTGTCCGCGACACTGGTGAAGGAGCTCCGGGCCCGAACTGGAGCTGGAATTATGGACTGCAAAGCCGCGTTGGAGCAGTCCGGTGGCGATATCGAGAAGGCTATCGCCATTTTGCGCGAGAAGGGTTTGGCAACCGCCGATAAGAAGTCCGGCCGTACTGCAGCCGAAGGATTGATCGTCTCATACATCCACGCCAACAATCGCTTTGGTGCGCTGGTCGAGCTCAACTGCGAGACAGACTTCGTTGCACGAACAGAAGATTTTCAGCGGCTCGCGAACGACATTGCTCTCCACGTAGTCGGCATGCAACCGCGCTACGTTACAGCCGATGAAATCAGCGAGGCAGAGCTGGCGGCGGGAATCGACGAGTTTGGGGACGAGAAGGCATTTCTCGACGCCACGGTGCTGATGCGACAGGGCTTCGTCAAGGATGGCAGCGTGACCATGGAGAATCTCATCCGTGAAGCGATTGGCAACTTTGGCGAGAATATCGTTGTGCGCCGGTTTGCTCGATTCGAACTCGGCGAGACGGTAGCATCCGAGACAGAAGAAGCCTAATGAGCGCTGACGTCTGCCCCTCCCGTCCTCGCGCTCCCAAGCGCATCGTCCTGAAGTTTTCGGGCGAAGCGCTGATGGGGGAACAAGAGTTCGGCATCGAGCCAGCGGTGGTCGACGCCCTGGCTGAGGATATCCGGCGTGTTAACGAAGATGGGATCGAGATGGCCGTCGTCATCGGTGGCGGCAACATCTGGCGCGGACTCAGCGCGAGTACCAAGGGCATCGACCGCGCTCAGGCAGACTATATGGGCATCCTGGCGACTGTGCTAAACGCGCTGGCGTTGCAGGATGCCCTTGAGCGTGCAGGCGTCGAAACTCGTGTGCAGACGGCGATCGACATGCATGAGATTGCTGAGCCATTCATTCGCCGGCGTGCAATCCGCCACATGGAAAAAGGCCGCGTCGTCATATTGGCGGGCGGCACGGGCAATCCGTACTTCACGACCGATACTGCCGCTGCGTTGCGAGCCGCCGAACTTAACGCCGATATGATCCTGATGGCCAAGAACGGCGTCGACGGAGTCTACAGTGCCGATCCGCGCGTGGATCCCACTGCCAAGCGCTACGAATGCATCACCTACCAGGAAGTCCTGGAAAAGGATCTGCGGATTATCGATGCAGCCGCGATCACGCTATGTCGCGACAATGACCTGCCGATCATTGTCTTCGATGTCGACCAGGGTGGTAACATCCAACGAGCGGCCCGGGGCGAACTTATTGGCACTCTGATCTGCGCCGAGGCATCGGCCGCGGCGTCCGCCTGATCCCGGCTCGCACAACGACCGAGGAAAGGACCGTGACGAGATGCTTGATGAGGTCATCCAGGATGCCGAAAAGCGCATGCAAGGCGCCATGGAGGCGCTTGGCAGGGAATTCAATGCGATCCGGACGGGCCGCGCATCGCCGGCGCTCGTCGATCGCATCAGTGTCGACTATTACGGCACCGCCACTCCACTGAATCAAATTGCTGGTGTTTCAGCCCCAGAAGCTCGCCTGCTCGTGATCCAACCCTGGGACAAGGGCGCGATTCAGGGGATTGAGCGCGCCATCCTCGAATCCGATCTCGGCCTGACGCCCAACAACGACGGCAGCGTCATCCGCCTCCAAATCCCACAGCTTACAGAAGAGCGACGCAAGGAACTCGTCAGGCTGGTACACCAGCGCGTCGAGGAGGCCAAAGTCGCAGTGCGCAACGTGCGTCGTGATGCGATGGACACCGTCAAGCTCTTGCAGACCGAGAAAGAAATAAGTGAAGACGACGAGCGACGTGCCGAAGCAAGCGTCCAGGAATTGACCGACAAGTACGTCGCGCGTGCTGACGAGCTTGGCGCAGCGAAGGAAGCGGAAGTCCTTGAGGTCTAGCACGTCCCAAAGCGGATGGAAGCGGACGTGAAGACGCCCGACAACAACGGTTCTCGCCTGCCAGTGCCACGCCATGTTGCCATCATCATGGATGGCAACGGGCGCTGGGCAAGTAAACGCGGCCTGCCCCGGCTCGACGGACACCGCGCTGGCACCGAGAACATCCGACGCATCACCATTCGCGCCGGCGAGATCGGCATTGAATACCTGACCTTTTGGGCCTTTTCCACCGATAACTGGAACCGTCCTGTGGAAGAAGTGCACGGGATTCTGCAGATCCTGGCCGAAACGCTCCCTCGGGAACGTGACGAGCTACATCGCGAGGGGGCCAGGCTTCACCATATCGGCTCTCTCGAGGGGCTTGATCCCACGCTGGTCGAAGCGATCCACGACGCCATTCATCTGACGCGCAACAACACCCGGATCAACCTCACACTCGCCTTCAATTACAGTGGGCGAGATGACATCCTGCACGCGGTGCGCGGCATCGTCAGTGACGGAGTCCCGCCGAACGAGATTACCGGCGACCTGTTCAGTCGATATCTCTATACCTGCGACATGCCTGATCCCGATCTCGTCATACGCACATCCGGCGAGGTTCGTATCAGCAATTTCTTGCTCTGGCAAGCGGCTTATGCCGAGTGGGCATTCGTGCCAACGCTCTGGCCCGATTTCGATGAGGACACCCTTCAACAAACCGTCGAAGACTATCGAAACCGCGAGCGTCGCTTTGGTGGGCTCGTTACGTCCGAGTCTCCAACGACTTCGGAGTAAGCGGCCGTGTTGCGACAGCGCGCGATTTCCTCACTCGGCGTTGGAATTGTCTTCATCGTCCCCGCTCTATTTGGTAGTCCAATCTTCACCATTGCCATGTGGTTCGTCGCCTACGGCGCGCTTATCGAGCTTTACCGAGCATTCCAGCGTGATGGCGTACGACCTTCCGGATGGACTGGCATGCTGGCGCTCATCGCCCTCTTCTTTGTCGCGGGCACCGACGCCCCATTCCTGGGCCTCATGGGCACGATGTCGGCCTACACCGTCATATCGCTGGCCCAGCATCTCTTCAAGACAGACATCAAGGGATCACTCCGGGACTGGGTCTACAGCCTCTCCGGGCTCATGTACGTCGGCCTCACGATGATGCACTTCGTGCTGATTCGTCGTATTCAGGGCGACGCTAACGCAGCATGGGTTGTCGACGCCGACAACGTGATCGGTGATGGCGGTGCAGCTCTTGGCCTTGCCTGGCTCCTGTGGGTGCTCGCTGTCACCTGGTCGACAGACGTTGGGGCCTACCTTGGCGGGCGTCGCTGGGGACAATCAAAGCTGATACCGCGCGTCAGCCCAGGTAAGACTCGCGAGGGCGCGATCTCAGGCCTGATTATAGGCGCGATCACGGGGGTTATCGCAGCCAATGTATTCGGCGTCCCTGCTCCATTCCTCGTGATGCTGGCCGTCTCGTTTGTCGTCGCTGCTGGGGTTATCGTCGGCGACCTGTGCGAGTCGTTGATCAAACGTGAGATTGGAATCAAGGACATGGGCGCGATCATCCCGGGCCACGGCGGTGTCCTCGACCGTATCGATTCTCTCCTGCTCACCGTGCCGCTGACGTTCTACATCGCTGTTATGCTCGACTGGCTGGGGTGGCCGTAATGGCAGATCGACAGGGCGTCGCAATACTCGGTAGTACCGGCTCCGTTGGTAGCAGTGCGCTTGACGTGATCTCCAGCCTGCCCGACCAATTCGAGGTCGTGGCACTTGCGGCTGGTGCCAACCATGCGCGACTGCAAGAGCAAATCGATCGCTTCACTCCGCAGTACGCCAGCTTGGACAGTGCCACCGCCCAACTCTCCGGCGCGTCAATGATCGACTCTGACGATCCACTATTGACCATGGCTACCTTGCCGGAGGTCGATATTGTGGTCGTGTCGACAACCGGGCATACCGCGATTCCAGCCGTGCTTGCAGCACTTGAAGCAGGCAAGGTGGTGGCGCTGGCAAACAAGGAGACGGTCGTCGCAGCTGGCCAGATCGTCATGCAAACGGCAAGACGCGCCCCTGGTGAGCTGCGCCCGGTCGATAGCGAGCACTCTGCCCTCTGGCAGGCTATGGGACAATCGACGTTCGATCCGAA
>CAYNTE010000017.1:14229-30875 GCA_964399615.1 uncultured Thermomicrobiales bacterium | reverse complement strand
AGAGTTCCTGCCTTCCAAGCAGGCTGTCGCGGGTTCGAGTCCCGTCCCCCGCTCCCTCGCCCGATTGCCGCATCTAATCGGGGCTTTTTTTGTGCTCAGCGATCCGATCCCGAGCTTCGCAAAAATCTGCCGATTGGCAGCGCACGTTTGGCGAACCTTAGTCAGTTCCTGAATCAGGCTGAGAATCAGCGGCCACGGCGGTCGTGATGGTGAACGAGACCGTTGGTGCAAGAGTGCGAAGGTACGCAAGCAGCGCCGCAATGAACACGATGACGCCCGACATCTCCAAGGCTTCTTCGAGCGCGACCATGATCAGGTAGAGTACCGAGTCTCCTCCTCCGGCAGAGTCATAGGCCGCTTCGATGACTTCCAGGCCCAGCGCTCCACCTACGAATAGACCGCCAGCGAGGAGAAACCGCAGCCGAATGGCTGGAGGCAGATGCACCATGAAGCGGAGATACACGAGCGCCACCAGGAGCGCAATCACAGACGCGGGGATCACCCAGGCGTAAGTGAGCGGGCCACTCGTATCCAGAGCGGTTTGCAGCCGGTATGAAACGGCTCCGTGGACGTCAGCTGCCTCGTCGATGGAAAGTGCAAGGAACATCAACGATAGTCCCGCCCAGTGCAGATGGTAAGAATCTTGCACTCTCTGCTTCGCGATAGCTATCAGCGCGAGAAGCAACGCGCTAAAGAGGAGGAGGGAAGACGAATACCAGGTGGGGATAGTGACCTCGCCATGCAGATCGAACAAGACGTAGAGCTGGGTGGCACCAAAAAAATCGTAGCCGAATCTATGGTAGTTGAGTGCAAACGCGAGGTGGGCGAACACAAAGAACAGAACGAGCGCGAGCAGCACCTTGGCGAGCCGCCGCGCCGACACGGTGAACACAATGGTGCCGTTCGGCTGCTCCACGCCTAATCCTCACTGTGTGCCGATCAGTTCGAAGTGCCGCGCACCCATGATCGCTTCGGCGCGGAGCGCGCATTGTACCACGAGGTCAGATGCGTCCAGGCAAGATGGTAGGGAGGCACGTTGTGCGTGTGACGGGCAATTCACTTATGTAACTGCCGACCGGAGTAAGTCAATGCCGTCAGCAAAAACACGGCGGTCTATAAGCGCAACCTGAGGACCGATCAGGTTCGCGTCATCTGTACAGGCCCCGCACGCTAGTCTATAGCTCAATGCTCGCCGCGCTGTCGGAAAACGCTTGCAGTTCGCACGAATGTAGAAGCTATTTCGACGGAATCTCGGTTATATTGACCATGGTCTATCTCTGTATCTCTTGATGTACTATTGTCACTCAATTACGTGGGGAAATGGGGTGAGGCACTATGGCGACCGTTGTCTTCGATCGTGTTACCAAGAAGTTTGATGATGTCACTGCTGTCGACAATCTGAGTCTGAAGATCGAGGACGGTGAATTCCTCGTCCTCGTTGGCCCATCCGGCTGTGGAAAATCAACAGCCCTGAGGTGTCTCGCTGGACTCGAGGAAGTCACCGATGGCCAGCTGATCATCGGCGACCGAGTCGTCAACAACATTCCGCCAAAAAATCGCGACATTGCCATGGTCTTCCAGAACTATGCGCTCTATCCGCATATGGACGTCCGGGAGAACATGTCGTTCGGCCTCCGCATGCGGCGCATGGACAAGGCCGAGATCGAGCGTCGCATCGTCGAGGCCGCCGAAATTCTCGGTATCTCGGAGCTTCTGGAGCGCAAGCCGAAGCAGCTCTCAGGTGGCCAGCGCCAGCGCGTCGCGCTCGGCAGAGCAATTGTCCGTGAACCTCTGGCGTTCCTGATGGATGAGCCACTCTCCAATCTTGACGCCAAGTTGCGCGTACAGACCCGAGCCGAGATCATTCGTATTCAGAAGCGCGTTGGCGTCACCACCATCTATGTCACCCACGACCAGGTCGAGGCGATGACGATGGGCGACCGCATCGCCGTCATGAATCACGGAGTCTTGCAACAGCTCGATACACCGCAGAACATATTCGATTCGCCAGTCAATCTCTTCGTCGCGACCTTTATCGGCAGCCCTGCGATGGACGTCTTCCAGGCAGATGCCACTGTCGTCGATGGGGGAGTCCGACTTGCCGCAGAGGACATCGCTCTGACGGTGCCGGCCGAACACGCGGCGCACCTTAAGGAAGCGACGGGTCGTAAGGTCTATGTCGGGATCCGGCCGGAGCACCTGACGATCCGCTCCAATGGCGATGCGGCACCTTCAGGCTCGACATTCAAGATGCCTGTTGAGCTGGTCGAAACACTCGGGTCAGAACGCTTGGTCCATGCTCGCGGTCCTGAGGGCAAGTTGCTGGTCGCAAGAGTCGAATCGGATGTGCAAGTCCAGCAAGGGGAAGTCGTGGAGTTCATCGTCGACATGGCCCGCTTGCATGTGTTCGACGGTGAAACCGAGGTGGCGCTGACTTAGCACGAGCCTGGAAAGTCTGAGAAGTTCAGCCTTGATCACCACACATCGACTCACCAAGCGCTACGGTGATCATGTTGCCGTCGAAGGCCTTAACCTTGACGTCCAGCGTGCGCAAATCTACGGATTCCTCGGCCCAAATGGCGCGGGCAAGACTACGACCATTCATATGCTGCTCAATCTCATACAGCCCACGAGCGGCGAGCGCTTTGTGCTTGGTGAGAAGATCCAGCGCAACTCGTTCGAATTCCGCGGTAACATCGGTGTCGTCGCCGAAGAACCGGCCGAGTCCAGTGGCGTCACGGGTTGGGAACACGTTCTGCACTTCGCCCGCATTCAAGGCGTTCGTAATCCCGTGTCCCGCATGCAAGAGCTCTTTACCGCGATGGACCTCTGGGATGCTCGCAACGCGTTTGCCCATGACTACTCGCATGGCATGCGCCAGAAGCTGAGCCTGATTCGCGCACTGGTGCATGATCCGCAGCTACTCATTCTTGATGAACCGGTTAGTGGACTTGATCCTTATGGAATTCGACAGGTGCGCGAAGCCATCTATGATTTCAGGGATCGTGGTGGGACCGTCTTCATTTCCAGTCACATACTCTCTGAGATTGAGCAGGCCGCCGATCGCGTAGGGATCATGCACCATGGCCATCTGCTCGCCGAAGATTCTCTTGCGGGCTTGCGGGCCAGGCTCGGCGTAGGCCGCAACATCCTGATCAAGCTCGAAACGCCGAACGCCAAGTTCTCGGCCGCAATGCTCGAAGCGCCATACGTCAGGTCGCAGCAATCCACCGACAATGCGTTCGATCTTGTCGTGGACGACAGCGTCGATGTCAGGCCACACATCTTTCAGGCCGCCGTCAACTCCGGGGCGGTAATTGTCGAGATGCGAGACAAGGAATTGACACTCGAGGAGGCCTTCGTCACGATCACCAACCAGAACGTCGAGCGACTTGCAGGGACGGCGATCTCGTGAGCCACGTAGCAGAAGCCGAATCACTGAAGCAGCAAGTCCAGGCGCGGGCCGAAGTCATGGTCCGCGTCAAGCTGCGCTGGCGCGGCGCGCTGCAGATCGCTCGCCGCGAGGTACGAGAAGCTCTCTTCGCTTGGCCGGTGTATGTCACGGCAACGATTGCGCTGTTGCTTTGCGTCGGGCTCATCTACAACATCTTGCGATTTGTCTCTGATAGCGGGCTCAACGTCGTCTCGAAACCTCTTTACTTGCCGGTCTCGATCGTCATCGCGTTTTCGGCACTGTTTTTGGCCGCCTGGGCGACGATGGCCATTGCAAGGCCCCGCGACCACGGCGCACTGCGTGTTCTCTTCTTCGCGCCAATTGACGAGACTTCGCTCGTCGGCGGTTATCTCCTGGCCGGGGTGATCATCCACATCTCGTTGATGCTCCTGACGGTACCGATCCTGGCGTTGCTCGCCTGGGTAGCGAATCTCCCAACGCCACACGCCGTCTATTGGGTTGTGCTGCTTTCGCCAGCGCTCGTACTGCCTGCCATTGCAGCGGGACTATTTGTTTCGGCAGTCGCGCCTTCGGGTCGCTCGGCGGCCTTACTCTTCGTTGCGGTCCTACTGGTGATCCTGGCGATCAATTTGGGGCACGCCGCCTTGTTGAGCATCCCATCGACAGCCAAGTACTACGATGCCCTGCTCTTTGTTCGCACTATTCTGAGCGCCGCGACCGACATCATCAGCTGGCTCTCACCTGTCTCGCTCATCTCGGCAGCGGTGAGCGCCGCGCTGCGCGACGATTGGCGTGAGGTCGTAAGGCAGATCGCAATCGCCATCGTCGGATCTGTCGTTTGGATCGTCGCTGCGATCTATGCGCTACGGCGACGCGGAGTGCTGCCGTGAGCAGACTTCACCTGGCGCTGTTTGCCGTACTCACGCTCCTGCTCCTCGCCGCCTGTGGCCCATTCACAGCCTCGGATGAGAGTACCGAGCAACACGAGGCGTTCGTGTATGGCATCAATGCGGCATCGCTCAATGAGTTCTATGGCACTTTCGCGCCACCTTCGACAGAGACGATCTATCTCCTGGCCAACCGCACCAGCGTCATCTCAGCACGCTCCACGGAAATCTACTTCTGGCCGATTACCAACGAGTATCGAGCCGACTGGAACGCCAGAAACGAGGTTGTCCCAGGGGACCTCGTCATCAAGCAAGACGGGGATGTCGTAGCCGAGCTCGAGCAATCCGTCTACACCATTCACTATCGCCAGGAGGGCGAAGCGGTCCTGTCCGAGCTTTTCGTTGGTGACGAAGCGGTCCAGGCAGAGGCCGAGTTCCGCGCGAAACAGCAGGCTTTCCAGGAGGCTTCAGCGGAGTATCAACAGAAGTCCCAGGAGTGGATCGACGCCATCACCGCTGCGCAGCAGGGACAAGATGTTGATATCCCGCCCGAGCCGCAGCGACCGGAGCCGATCGGAATTTATAGCAACGGCTTGCACGACGGCTATCCGATCGATCTCGAACCGGGGCGATACTCCGTCGCACTCCGGACCGATACCGGAGAAGTCGTCGAGGATTCTGAACGCGACCTCGTGATCTTTGATGCCCGGCAAAAAGCGGTCGGGTATACCGTCGTGCCTGAAGAGCGCTGGACCACCCCCGACGCTTCAGAATCTCCTCAGGATGTAATCCTCGGTGACGAAGGATCAACACTCTATCTCGAGCCGCACGTATCGTTCGAATTTCCCGGCAAGGCGTGGGCGAGATTGACGAACCCACAAGACATTGCTGCTGGGGCGAGCGACTGGACCTGGGTCGCCGGCAGCGCAATCGACGACGCGGACATGCAGTTGCTGCTTGACGGAGACGTCGTCGACCAACGTGCTCTGACCCCGTATTCAGTCGAACAATTACCGAACAGCCGGCTAGGCTATCAAGTAGTCGAATATTCCGGGAGCGAGGGCAGTGGCACGCGGTCCGATTTCGAGGCATACCCAGTCAGTCTAGAGCAAGCTGGTCAGCAAATATCCATTCGGTTGGTCTCGAACGACGGGCAAGTGCTGGCTGGAAGCAGCCGGTCGATTCGCAGCCCTTCTAGCTCGCCAGCAATGACTATGCTCGTGCTCCCGTTAATCCCGCTGGTTATCGGCGGTGCGTTCATATTTCAGCGGCAGCGGCGTGCCCGGTTGCCGCGATCGGACTAAGGCAGGTCAGATTCATCGTATGGCTGTCGATTTGGTGCTTCTTGGTGACTTGTTGCCCGATATCATCGTTCCGATTGAGCGATTCCCGATCGAGGCGGGCAAACACGGTTGGGCAGAAGGGCTATTTATCGAACCTGGCGGAGCTGGCAATGTTCTGGTGGCCGCTCGCCGGGTAAACCTCAACACCGCCTCACTCGCCCACCTCGGCACCGACTATTACTCCCAGACCATGCTCCAAATGCTGGCCGATGAAGGGGTCAACATCGATAACGTCGTCGTGTCCGACGAGCACAAGTCTGTCATGTGCCTCGTCCTCTCCGACCAGACCGCTCAACACGTCTATTTCGGAATCAACCACCAGGATCAGCGCTGGGCTGTCGCCCCGGGCTGGCACGACGTCATCACGTCGGCCAGGGCACTTTACACTGATGGGTATACATTGCACGACCTGATCGCGGCAGAGGATATGTTTGAAGCATGCAACGTGGCTCGGCAGGCTGGCGTCCCCATCTTCTTCGACCCCAGCCATGTCGTTGCCCAGATCGTGAGGGACGATCTCATCACGATGATCGGCCTCGTCGACGTATTACTCCTCAACGAGGATGAAGCCGAGGCGATCGTCGGAGCTGCCGCTATCGACGACACGCTCCAGAAACTACTTTCGCTCGGTCCTCAGGTTGTCGTGCTGAAGCTTGGGCCCCGCGGTTGCGTCGTTGCGACAACCACGAGCAGAGTTGAAGTGCCAGGCTTCGAGGTAGAAGTCGTTGACACGGTTGGCGCGGGAGATTCGTTCGCTGCAGCGTTCGTCGCTGGATGGATCCGCGGTGGATCGCTCGAGCACTGCGCCAGACTCGCCAACGCCATGGGAGCCATGACCTCAACTCAGCGCGGTGCTGGCACGCGCATTCCGTCGCGAGAGAAACTGCTAGAGATGCTTGAGGACTTTCCAGAGGCACGAAAATTAGCCTAGTCAGGAGTGACATGCCGGTGATTGTCCAGATTTATTCGCTGACGAATCCCGACGATGTTCAGCTGCTCATTGACCTGGGTGTCGATCATGTCGGGATCGCCCCTGCCGGACAGGGACTTCCTTCCGACGTCGATGAAGCGCTCGGCCGGCAGATCATGACGATGTTGCCCGAGGGGATGCTCGGATCGGCGTTGACCGTGAAGGAAGACATCCCACCGATTGTCGATATGGCGCGAAACATCCAGCCTGATATCGTCCACATCACCTCACTCACAGACGCGGTCAGTGTTGAGACGCAGCGAAAGCTCCGCGACGCCTTGCCCAGCGGTACGCAGATCATGAAGGCGATAGCGGTCGGCGGACCAGAGACAGCTGACGAGGCAATTGATGCAGCGCGACGGTTCGCTCCCGTCAGTGACTACATCCTGCTTGACACTGCCTCGCCCGATCGAGACGATATTGGCGCAGCTGGCCTAACGCACGACTGGCGAATCAGTGCCAGGATTGTGGAAGAGGTTGGCCATTTGACGACCGTCATTCTAGCCGGCGGGCTGGACCCAACCAACGTTGCTGAAGCTATCCGCACCGTTCGCCCCGCTGGCGTGGACACATTCTCACGCACCAACCTGCCAGACAGTCATCGCAAAGACCCGCAGCTCGTCGCCGATTTCGTTCGCGAGGCACGGCGCGCGGCCGAGCTCCTGGACTAGGGTGATGCGGGATGTCTCAGGCCCAGTACGATCTCGTCACCGTCGGTAACGCGCTCACCGATCATTTTCACCGCGTGACCGACTTGCCGTTGCCTGGCTCGGGTGCATTCATACTCGGCACGACCGATATTCCCGGGGGCGTCGAGGGTAACGTCGCAGTGGCGGCGTCCAAACTCGGGCTTCGCACGGGGGTGATTGCCCGCGTCGGCGATGACGAGCGTGGACACCAGGTGCTCGAGGATTTTGCGAGTCACAGTGTCGACACGGCACGGATACAAGTCGGCGAACCCGGCGAGACTGCCTATTCGCTGATCTTTGTCGACCCCTCCGGCCAACGCATCATCATCAGCGGTGGACGCGGCGTTCGGGGCCTGAGTCTGTCAGTCGAAGACGACCAGTATCTGCTGCAAGCGCGTGCCTGCTTTGCGTCGGGCTATCTGCCGCTAAAGCATCTCAGACGCATTATCAGCCTGCGCCAGATGCACGGTCGACCGTTGATTGCCTTCGATCTCCCTGGGAATTTTGACGATCTGGAGCCTCGCGGGCTTTCGCGAGCAGATTTGGACGGGATTATCTCTGAATTTGACGTCTTTATGACCAACACCGAGGGTCTGATGTCCTACACTGGCGCAAGCACGATTGACGACGGATTCAATCGGCTTCGGAGCAAGGGCGTCTCGAGAGCATCTGTAAGCGATGGAGCCGATGGCGTGCACCTGATGGAACTCAAAGGCGGACAAGTCAGCCTCCATCATGTTCCGGCAGTCCCAACCGAAGCTGTGGATACCAGCGGCGCAGGTGACGTGCTCCATGCTGGGTTGATTGCTGAGTGGCTCCTGGCTGAGAAAGCGGCGGTTGATGCGGCAAAGTTCGCGGTCGCTGCTGCTGCCATCTCGTGCCGATCGCTCGGCGTCCGTCACGGGCTCCCCGATAGATTTGCGGTTGAAGCACTGGCGAACAGCCAGTAATCAAGGAGGATGTATGGCTACCAATTGGGATCAGGACCGACTGTATCAGCACGTGCTCGGCAGTTTGGCAGCTGCGGCGCTCGGCGACGCGATGGGCGCGGCCACTGAGCAACACACCATCCCGGAAATCAAGCAGATCTTTGGCGGCTTGCTTCGCGATCTGCGCGCTCCATCGACTGAGACCTTCTCGGCCGGCAATGAGCCGGGTCAGATAACCGACGACACCAGTCAGATGTTCGCGCTTGCTGAAGCGATCATTGAGGCCAATGGCAATCTGACCGAGGAAGCCTGGATTGCCAAGCTGCTGCACTGGTCACAGACATCGCCGATGGCTCGCATGATGGGCCCGACCACGCGACCGCTTCTTGAAGCAATTCGGGATGGCCGCGACACTTCAATGATCGGTACCGCAGGCGAATCCACACGCAAGCAGACCAGTATGGGCGCAACCAACGGCGCGGCGATGCGCATTGCTCCGGCAGGTCTCGTTCACCCTGGTGATCTGGAAGCCGCCGTTCAACTAGCCTGGGTTACCTCTCGACCAACTCACGATACCCAGATCGCCGCGGCCGGAGCCGGAGCTATTGCCGCAGGCGTTGCCAAGGCGCTAGAACCCGACGCAAACGTCTACTCTGTGGTCCAGGCGTGTCTCTGGGGAGCGAAGTACGGGGAAGACCTTGGTGCGCGTGAAGGCCGGCGCGTGGCTGGACCCAGCATCCGCCGTCGCATCGAGATTGCAATCGACGAGGCACTGCGAGCTTCAGACCTCGAAGACGCGCTCTACAAGATCGAAGCATCCGTTGGAAACTCCGTCATGATGGTCGAATCCGCGCCAGCTGCGGTCGGCATCTTCCTGGCGGCTCAAGGCGATCCGCTTGAAACGGTCGTTGGCGGGACGAACATCGGCAACGACTCCGACACGATCGCGGCAATGGCTGGCTCGATGGCCGGCGCGCTCAACGGCATCGACGCCGTGCCTGCGGATCTCTATCAGACGGTCAAGTCGGCGAACGTCGAAGACATTGAGGGACTCGCCCGCGGTTTGACAGAAATCGCATCGGCGAACCTTCGCTAATGCTGCTGCTGTCATAGCGGCAGGCCCGGTATTGTCGACAATAGGGCATTCTGACGATTGACATAGATATTGGGGCGATGCTAGGATCGCCCCTAACATCGCAGTTTAGATCTCTATAGCGTTGCAGGGGTGCAACACGTCGGGGAATCGCAATTCTTAGTGGGTGCATGCTCCATCCCTCTCGGATGGGCATAGCAGAGGTGGACCGGCGACAGCCTCAAACTGTCTGCCGCATATAGGGGTAACCAATGTATCAGTCGATCTCGGTCGAGTCCCAACAGGGGGATTCGACGGTGAATATCACTGAGCAGGTTCGGGAGGCCGTACGCGCCACCGGAGCTGACTCAGGCGTCTGCTTTGTGATCGTCCCGCACACGACCGCTGGAGTCATTGTCAATAGCGCGATGGACCCCAACACTCCCAAGGACATCATCGACGACATCCGTCGACTGGTGCCTATTCGCACCGATTTCCATCACATCTTCGACACACCGTCCGATGCCGCAGGGCACGTAAAAGCGAGTCTCGTTGGGAATAGCGTGACGCTTCTCATCGAAAATGCGGATCTTGTCATCGGTCACTCTCAGTCGATAATGCTTATTGATTTCGATGGTCCACGACAACGCACTGCGTATGTGAAAGTCATTGAAGGCTAATCGAGGGAGGGGGCAGAACGCGCATCTGACGAGGGGTCCAAGCAACGTGTGTGACGACACGAGGAGCTCCAGAACCGTCGAAGAAAGGGGTATGGAGTGGCAAGAAAGCTGTTAGTAATTTTCATCATCTTGTCGATGGTCCTCGCTGCTTGCGGTGGCGATGACGACGACTCTGGTGATGACGATAGCTCGAACGGGACAACAACCGAAGCAGCTACCGAAGCTGCAACCGATGCAGCCACCGACGAAGCAACCGAAGCTGCGACCGATGAGGCAACGGACGAAGGCGATTCTGGTGACAGTGGCGCCGAAGGCGATGCCGTTACGCTCAGCTTCCTGACCCTGAACGATCCAAACCAGCTAGCAGCGCTCGATGAAATGCTGGCGGCGTTCCAGGCGTCCGATCCTCAATACGCGAACGTTGACATCAACTTCCAAGCTGTCCCGTTTGCTGAGCTTTTCCCGGCGATTGAGTCTTCAGTCGCAGCGGGTGCTGACATGGATCTGTTCCTTGCAGACGGTCCAGATATCAAGCACTACGCCTTCAACAAGGCGATCATCCCGCTGGCTGACGCCTTCACGCAGGAAGAACTCGATGCATGGGTGCCGCAGTCGGTTGAAGAAGGCTCCTTCAATGGAACCTTCTATGCGCCACCGATCATGCAGAGCTGCTCGATGATGTTCTACAACACTGAAATGACTACCGCCGCTGGCGTTGAGCCACCGGCAGAAGTCGCAGGTTGGACTATGGAAGAAGCAGAAGAAGCCTGGAAGAAGACCACCGTCGACAACACCGGCGATGGTGTGCCAGACGTCTGGGGCATTCGCTGGGGCCAGGGCACCTGGTGGGGTGACTACGAGCAGGGCATCATGCGCCGCTCGGCAGGTGCTGAAGACTCCGACACGTTCAAGGGCGTCGGTCCAGACGGCCTGACCTTCGACGGCTACATCAACACGCCAGAAGCGATTGCCTCGTTTGAGGACTATCGATCGTGGCACCAAGGTGATGAACCTGTCACGCCACGAGAACCGATCCCTGACATCTTCTTCGCCAAGCAGGCCGCATTCTACGTAAGCCCAGATACTGCGATCGCCAATATCGACCGCCTCTATCCAGACGGTGACTTCGAGTATGGCGTGACCGGCATCCCGTACTACGCTGATGGCACGCAGCTGTGCCATACCGGATCCTGGCACTTCGGCGTGTCGCCGCAGAGCCAGCACCAGGAGATCGCCATCGCCGTCGCCAAGTTCTTCTCTGGCGCGGAAGGTAGTCAGATCTGGTACGACCACGTCGATCAGTTGCCGGCCCGTGTGGATATGCTGAATACACTGCCTGAGTACACCGAGCCACCGAAGATTCTCTTCGCTGAGGGGCTTCAGGCCATCGGTGAGCCTCGCATCCAGACCCCGTGCTACACCGAGTACCAGCAGGTATTCGCTGAGATGATGCAGAACGTTTCCCAAGGTGAAGGCGTCTCTGTCGAATCACTCGTCAACGACGCGGCCACCCAGATGGAGCAGGTTTGCAAGAAGTATGAAGGCTGGCAGGATCAGTAGATTCTGTCGCCAGTACTGGTGGGGCGGAGCCGATGCGGCTCCGCCTCATCTCACCTGAGAGGTCATGTCGATGGCTGGCGTGCCAACAGGCGCAACAATCCGAGACCGATTCAACCTGTCCGACCTCTTTACGTGGCGTCGACGCCAGCTGATCATTGCGTTCCTCTTCATCCTGCCCGCGCTTATCAACTTCACCGTCTTCAAGTACATCCCAATCATCGCCTCGATCCGGGCGAGCTTGTACCAGTACAGCTTGCTCGGCGGCTATCGGGATTTCATCTGGTTCGATCACTATTCCTACATGATCCACGACAGCATTTTCTGGACATCGCTCTGGGTCACGGTCAAATTCGTGATCCTGAAGGTGCCGATCCAGATCGTGCTGTCACTCGCCCTGGCAGTGCTGCTGCAGCGCGAGACCATCGGCGCCGGTATCGTGCGCTCGGCCATCCTGGCGCCGCTCGTCACATCGCTAATCGTCGTTTCGATCCTCTGGGCGATGATGTACCACTCGCAGCAAGGGCTGATTCAGAGCTTCCTGACGTCGGTCGGGCTACCCCGCCAGGCGTTTCTCTCGGATTCGACCCTTGCCTTGCCCGCAATTACCGTAATGATGATTTGGAAGGACTTAGGCTTTACCTTAATCATCATATTAGCGGGGCTAAAAGGCATACCTTCGATGTATTACGAAGCGGCTGTCGTCGATGGTGCTGGCCGCTGGCAGATGTTCCGCAACGTAACTCTGCCGCTCTTGATGCCGATCTTGATGTTCGTCACAGTGACCCAAACGATCTTCTCGTTCCAGGTCTTCGTCCCGGTCTACCAGATGACAAAGGGAGGGCCGCTGAATTCCACGAAGGTCCTTGTGTACTACATCTATCAACAAGGGTTCCTGTTCCAGGACATGGGCTACGCCAGTGCGCTTTCGGTCTTTGCGCTCGTCCTGCTTGTGATCATTAGCTATCTGCTCATGCGCTGGATGCGACCGCAGACGTAGTCCGTCAACCCGGTGATCTGGGAAGGCTAGCCAGGAAAGGTCAACATGGCAGTTACGCACAACCAGCCCGATGCGATGACAGAACAGGGTTCTGACTACCAGCGCCCAGTTCAGACACGCGATGCAACCGATATGTTGAAGCGAGCTGGGATTTGGCTTGGCCGGACCATCATCTATGCCCTACTGTGTCTGATTTTCCTGATCCCATTTGCCTGGATGATCTTTGGCAGCCTCCGCGCCGAGAGCGAGATCTTTCAGTATCTCTATCCGCTCAGCTGGAAGACCTTCTTCCCTATCGACTGGACCTTGGAGCACTACCGTGACGTGCTCGGGCTGAGCGATGCCGGGAAGATGGCCGGCCTGAACTTCGGCAGAAACCTGGCGAACTCGTTTATCGTTTCAACGGCGGTCGTTATTTCGAGCCTCGTCTTCAACACCATGGGCGCCTATTTCTTCGCCCGTCTGCCGTTCCCGAAGAAGAACTTCCTCTTCGTCTACGTCTTGGTGACCCTCTTCGTCCCATTTGAGATCACGATGGTCCCGCTCTATATTGTGGTGCAGCGGCTCGGCATTCAAGACACCTACTGGGCAATGATCGTCCCCTGGTTTGCCAGCCCCTTCGTCATCTTTGCGCTCGTCCAGTACTTCCGCGATATTCCGTACGAACTAGACGAAGCCGCATTGATCGACGGCGCCGGCTATTTCCGTATTCTCTGGAAGATCATCGTGCCGCTAGCAATCCCGGGCCTCGTGACACTCGCACTGCTTGAGTTCCAGTTCATTTGGAATCTGTTCTACTGGCCGTTGATCGCCGTACACAATAATGACTTGCAGGTTTTGCAGGTCGCGATCAGCTCGCAGACAACTCAGACCCAGACATTCTGGGGCCGGACATTCGCAGGGGCCTCCCTTGCGTCAGTTCCAGTAATTCTGATCTTCTTGATGCTCCAGCGCTATTACATCCGTGGAATCGCGTTGAGCGGCATTAAGGGCTAGTCCTATAGATTGAGTTTGGTTATTTGGTCATCACGCTTGAAGGAGCAGTGAATGAGCGAATCGCGTCAGCCTACACGAATAATTATTGACTCGGATCCCGGCGTCGACGATGCCATGGCGATTCTCCTCGCATTTCAGTCGCCTGAGGTTGTGGTTGAGGGGATCACCACCGTCTTTGGAAATACCGGCATCGACACCACCACATCCAATGCCTTGCGGCTCGTCGAGATGGTGAATCGACCCGATACGCCCGTCGCCAAAGGCGCTGGAAAGCCGCTAATGCGGCCATTCATTGGTGATGGGTGGACGATCCATGGACGCAATGGTTTCGGCGAGGTTGAGACACCGGAGCCCAAGGGATCGCCAGTCCCAGAGCGCGCAGCCCAGTTCATCATCGATACCGTCATGGCCAATCCGGGCGAGATCACCATCGTCCCGTTGGGGCCGCTGACCAACGTCGCGCTGGCCGTCGCGACTGAACCACGCATTGCCCAGAATGTAAAAGGCGTCGTGTTGATGGGTGGGGCCGCGAACGTCGCGGGCAACGCTTCCCCAGTCGCCGAGGCCAATATCCGCAACGATCCGGAAGCCGCGAACATCGTCTTCCACGCTGGCTGGCCAGTAACAATGCTCGGCCTCGACGTCACGACCAAGACGACCATGACCAAGGAGTACATCGAGGACCTGGCCAAAGCCAACAACCCATATACCGACTTTATCGCCAAGATCAGCGATTTTTACCTTAAGGCCTACCAGCGCTGGGGCAATGTCGGGTTCGCTGTGCATGATTCATCGGCGGTCGCCTACGTCATTGACCCGACACTTTTCGAGACCAAAGAATGTTATGTCGATGTCGAGTACGCCAGCCCCTATCACTTCGGCAATACTGTGCCCGACTGGCGCGGACAGCGCGGTGAGGATCCCAATGTCAACGTCGCGCTCGAAGTCGATAGCGAACGGTTCCTCAAGTTCTATCGTGAGCGCCTGTGGGAGGTGCGCTAATGAAACCTGTAGGGATCGTCGATTGCGACCCTGGTCACGACGACATCATGGCCATTCTTCTGGCCGGCAAGACTATGGACCTTCGAGGCATCACGACGGTCTTCGGAAATGTCGAACTGGAGAAGACTACCCGCAACGCACTGCAGACGCTCGAGTTCGCCTCCCTGACCGACGTGCCAGTCGCCAAAGGCATGGCCAGGCCTTTGGTGCGAGACGTTCGACACGCGCCAGAAGTTCACGGGGAGAGCGGCATCGATGGACCGACACTACCCGATCCGCAGATCGGTATCGTCGATCAGCACGCTGTCGACTTCATCATTGAGCAGTCCCACCAGGTCGAGGACCTATGCCTTGCGCCTGTAGGACCGCTGACAAACATCGCGGCCGCGCTCCAGCGAGACGTCACGCTGCCTGAGCGCATAAAAGAGATCAGCATCATGGGCGGTTCGCTGACGTCCGGCAATTCCACTCCCGCTGCAGAGTTCAATATCTGGTGTGATGCCGAGGCCGCACATGTGGTCTTCACCAGCGGAATTCCAATCAAGATGCTGGGCTTGAATGTCACGCGTACTGTCCTGGCCACGCCGGAACGACGGGATCAGATCCGGAAAATCGGCAATTCAACGGGCCAGGTTGTGAGCGATCTGCTCGACTTCTACAGCGGGCGTTTGAAGGATCTCTTCGGGCTGGCCGGTGGATCGATGCATGATCCGCTGGCGGTTGCCGGAATCGTCGAGCCGGATATGATCACCTTCGAGCCAATGCACGTCGCTATTGAGATTCACGGTCAGCACACCTATGGTATGACCGTCTGCGACGACCGGCACCTGAGTGAATCGGCGCTCGACGCCGATCACACTGGTTTGAGTCGCAACGTCGAGCCAAATGCACTCGTAGCCGTTGCGGCTGATTCGGACAAATTCTGGGACCTGTTCCTCGACATCCTGGCAATGTATCCATAGGGGACGCATTCATCATAGGAGTCCAATGTGACGAAGATTAAGGCTGCACTCAATACAGTGCCAGCCGATCTGCTCATAACCAACGTGCGCGTCGCAAACGTCTTCACCGGCGAGATCCATCCTGCCGACATCGTTGTGCACGATGGAGCGATCGTGGCGGTCGAACCACCTTCGACAGACCCACCCCGAGAAGCAGTCCGAACCATCGACGGAGGTGGCCAGCTCGCAGTACCGGGCCTCGTTGATAGCCACATGCATATCGAGAGCTCTCTGCTTGCTCCCGCACCGTTCGCAGAAGCAGTGCTGCGTAGGGGCGTCACCGTCGTTGCCGAAGATCCACACGAGATAGCCAACGCCACTGGTCTCGACGGCATCCGAGCATACTGGGAAGCGAGTCAGAATCTCCCGCTGCGTATCCTCTACCTCGCCTCTACTTGTGTCCCGGCTACAGAGGACCTTGAGACGTGCCAAGGAGTGATGGGGCCCGACGAAGTTGCCGAGATGCTCACCTGGGATGGCGTCATCGGGCTTGCTGAGGTGATGGATGCCCGAGCCGTCATTGATGAGACCGAGAAGATGACCGGCATCATGGAGGTCGGGCGCAATAGTGGCGGCCTGATCGAGGGGCACAACCCGATGCTCCGTGGCCGCGAGCTTAACGCTTATATCGCCGCTGGCGTGTCGAGCGATCACACCCTTATGACGCCCGAACTGCTCCAAGAGAAGGCCAGGCTTGGCGTATTCCTCCAGCTGCAGGAGCGCTACCTCACCGCCGACCTCGTATCAGCGCTGCTCAACCTGCCAGCGTTCACCAACTTCTGTCTCGTCACCGACGATGTTTCTCCCGACTATCTGGAGGCACATGGCCACCTGGATCAAGTCATTCGACGCGCAATCTCGCTAGGAATGCCGCCGATGACGGCGCTTCGAGCGGCGACGCTTTCGCCTGCTAGGCATCTGAGATTGCTGGACACCGGGGCCATTGCTCCAGGCTATCGAGCCGATATCGTCCTGGTCGATGCCATTGAAACATTCAACGTCTCCACCACCTTGAGCGCGGGAGTCGTTGTCGTTGAGAATGGCGAAAGTACCTGGACACCTCCGGCGTTCCCGAGTCTCGATAGACTGCGCGATTCACTCTCGC
>CAYNTE010000017.1:5589-14129 GCA_964399615.1 uncultured Thermomicrobiales bacterium | reverse complement strand
ACCTGGACACCTCCGGCGTTCCCGAGTCTCGATAGACTGCGCGATTCACTCTCGCTATCACCAATTGACCCGGCGATATTCCGCATCAAGGAGCCGCTCGCAGACGGCTTCCATACGCTCCGTGTCATCCACTCGCATAACCCCGGAACAACTACCAACGAAGAGCTCGTTAACGTTGAAGTGGTGGGGCAAGTACCGCAACTCGACGCATTCGATGACCTTTGCATGATCTCAGTAGTGGCACGAGGCGGCAACGATCAGTTCGTCGGGCTGCTCAATGGTCTCGGCCTCCAAGTTGGCGCAGTCGCTACCAGTCACGCCCACGACAGCCACAATCTCGCCGTCATCGGTCGCGATGCGCAAAGCATGGCAACAGCCGCCAACGCCGTGATCGAGGCGGGCGGCGGAATCGCGGTTGCGAACGGTGACCACGTCCATGCATGCATGCCACTGCCTCTCGGTGGAGTCGTCAGCGACCAATCGAGCGCCACAGCGGCCAGCCAATTTCGGCAGATCCGTGCAGCGCTGAGCGAGCTAGGCGTCGAACATCCCTATCTGTTGATGCGTATCTCGACCTACACCTTGCCTGTTAGCACGGGTCTCCGCATCACGGATCGGGGCCTGGTTGAAGCAGTCAAGCGGGAACATGTGCCGCTGGTCGTCGCCAGCAAGGGGAATGAATCGTAAATGTCGAAGCATGTGGATGTTCTGACATTCGGTGGTGTCTCCATAGATATCGTCGTGAGTGTAGACGAACTGCCTGGCTGGGATCAAAAGACGATGGCCAGGCTTGAGGGCCTCATGTCCGGAAGTCCGGCAGGCAATTACGCTTGCGCTGCCAGTCGCCTCGGGCTTACCGCAATGGTCATGAGCGAGGTCGGTGACGATGCCTATGGCGAGCAACTCATCCGGGACTTCGAGGTGTTCGGTGTTGATACATCGCAGATCATCGTCCGCGAAGGGATGAATTCGAACTTCACCATCAGCATCGTCGATCCAACGGGCGAGAAAGCCATCATCATCGTGCCCGAGATGCCTGGGGTCATGGAAGAATCCGTCGCGGCCTTCGAGAGCATCTCTGCTGCCCTGCTCTTCGGCATGCCGTCCAATCTGAGCCAGTACACACAGCTCTCGGACGTTGCCCGCCGGCACGGCACCAAGGTGATGATCGATGTTGAGCCCAATGTCGGCCTCCGGCCTGACAATCTCGAGGTCTATCTTCCCTATGCCGATATCGCTTCATTTAATGCATTTGGCTTCGCGTCGGCGACCGGCAAGGAACCGTCGGTAGAGGCCGCTCGCGAGCTGCTGAAATATGGCCCGCAATACGTTGTCGTGACCCGGGGGGCTAACGGAGCGATCGCCGTCTCGGCGGATGAGAGTGTCAACCGACCCGGCCAGATAGTCCCGGTGGTCGATACGACCGGCGCAGGGGACACCTTCAATGCCGCGTTTTCGTACGGCATTATCCGGGGCATGTCGCTGGACGAAACAGTCCGGTTTGCCATCGCTGCCTCGGCCCTCTCAGTTAGGGCTATGGGGCCGCGCGGTGATCTCCCAACCGAACAGGATGTACGTGAATTCTTGAGCTGTGTCGATACGTGACAAGCTCTCCATAGCCATGAAAGTGAGCTGATCCAGTGGAACAGGACGCCCAACACATCATCACGCAGGTGGAAAGCCTGCCCAGCATGATTCGAGACGAATTCGATGCGATCGATGCCAGAGCGCGAACGCTTCTGAACCATCAAGAGTGCCTTTCGTTGAAGCGCATCATCATCACTGGCTGCGGCGACTCGTACATGGCCGGGATCGCCACCGAGCTGGGGATTGAGCAACTTTCCGGTATCCCCGTTGAGCCGATGACAGCCATCCAGGCGGGACGCTATGCCTCCTCAGGTATGGGCGGACAGTTTCCGCGCAGCGAGCTCATCATTGGCATCTCAGTTTCCGGCACCGTCTCTCGCACACGAGAAGCATTGGTCCTGGCTGGCAAAGCCGGTGCTGTCACCGTCGCGATGACCGCACATCCCGACTCACCGCTGGCGAAGGTTGCGGAGAAGCGCTTCGATTGCACCGTCGCGCCGTCAGTTCCCGCACCGGGTGTCCGCTCCTACCGCGTATCGCTCATGGCGCTCTATCTGTTGGGCATCCATCTGGCCGAGGTCAACGGACGCATGACCCAGGATCAGGCAAACGCCGAGCGAGCAAAGCTGCGGGCAACTGCGGAAGCTATCGAGTCAACCATCGAAATATCCCGAGGTCCAGCGCAAGCGCTAGCGGAGGCGCTCAAGGATAAGGCCAACTTCGTATTCACCGGAGACGGGCCACATTATGCGACAGCCCTCTTCTCTGCAGCCAAGATCATCGAGGCAAGCGGCCGGCATGCGATGGGTCAAGACACGGAGGAATGGGCCCATCTCCAATTCTTTGTCAACGTCGAAGCCGACACCCCGACATTCTTCATCTCACCTGGGTATCGCGGTCATAGCCGCTCTGTCGAGCTCGCAGAGGTTGCTGGCAAGATCGGCCGCAACGTGATCGGCATCATCCCGACCAACGATCAAGAGATCGCTCAGTTTGCCCATCATGTGCTGCCCGTAGCTGGCGAAACGCCTGAGATCTACACACCGATGACCTACGCCGTACCTGGCGAGCTCTTCTCAGCCTATCTCTCGCAAGCAGTCGGTGAGCCGCCGTTCCGTGGATTCTCCGGCGTCTACGGCGCAAACGACAACACGATCCGGACCAGCGCAGTCATGGAATCGCTGGACTAAATGCTAGAAGTTGGACCTCGCCATGAAACCCGAGATCATAGCTTGCGCCAGCTTTATCGTTGACGATATCCTGCTCGACGATGGCCGCACGCATATGAAACTGCTCGGTGGATCCGGCACGCATGCGCTGGCAGGAATGCGCATTTGGTCGGACAGCATCGGCTACTTCACGACGGTAGGCGGTGATTTCGATCCCATGCATCGCGACCAGCTGATCGCCCTCGGTGTGGATCTTGCTGGCGTGCGCGTTGTGGAAGACATCCGCACTGCGCGAGCCTGGCAGCTCTTCGATGGCCCCGATCGCAGGGTTGAAGTCTTCCGAACCGATCTCGACGAATTTCTGCGATTCGAACCAGCCTTGGCAGATCTTCCGGAGAGGTATCAGGGGGCGGCAGCGTACTATGTGAACCGTGGTGCAGTTCCCGATCTTCCAGACGAGATTGCGCAACTACGAAGCCAGAACCCGTCTACCATCATCCTTTGGGAGCCAGCGCCGACCCAGCTTGAATCCAGCCACGAAGATGTCTGCCGCGCGCTGGCAGAAGTCGATCTTTTCTGCCCCGATCTGGAAGAGGGAGCAGCGCTCACTGGTCGCCAAGATGCCGCAGAGGTCCTTGATGCTCTGCTCGAAATGGGAGCGCGAGTCGTGGCGCTGAGACGAGGGCGCAACGGCTCAATCGTTCGCACCGCACGAGGTGAAACGATCAGCGTGCCTGCAGTTCCGGTCGATGTTGTGGACACCACCGGCGGTGGCAACGCATATTGCGGTGGTCTGCTGGCGGCGCTGAGTCAAGGGTGTGGACTGCTCGAAGCAGCCGCTCGCGCCTCCGTCAGTGCCAGCTTCGCGATCGAGCAGTTTGGCGTCGCGATGCCATCCCTAGAGGTACAAAAGCGCGCAAAGTCGCGATTAAATTGGGTACTGGAGCGCATAGTCACAGAGACGGTGCCGAGTTCCAACCGCTAGTCAGCAGGGAAGACGACTGAGCCAATGACCGATTGCCTGTCAACCGCTGGACGCATACTCTGGCGTCGGCTCGGCATTTTGGTGCTTGGCAACATCATCTGGTTGCTCTTGAGCCTCACTATAGTGCTCTGGCCCGCGGCAACAGCCGGTCTCTACACCTTGGTTACGCGGATTATCGAAGAAGAGACCGAGGGCGCAAAACGCCTGGCTCAGATCAGCGATTTCTGGCAGGGATTTCGCATGAATTGGTTGCCCGCCAGCGTGCTGTTGCTGATCAACTTCGCCGTCTTCTTCCTCATCACCGTGGCCGTCGTATTCTACGGGGGTAGCTCTGCCGAGCCGCTGCGTTGGGTGCTCGGGCCGGTTCTCGTCATTCTGCTTGCCTGGGTCGTCATCCAGCTCTATCTGTTGCCCACCTTTATTCAGCGTCGCGGCGCATCCATCCGGGACATCATGCTCGAGTCCCTGCTGCTCGGTGCCAGCTTTCCCATTGCGACGCTCGCCCTCTTGGCAATATCGCTCTTCTTGCTTGTTCTCGCGATCGCGCTCGCTGGCCCCTTCCTGCTCGTCTATTTCTCCGGTACCGCCCTTTTGCAAACCCTCGTCTATCGCATGCTTCTGCGACGTCGCGACCGTATCCTCGGTCGTTACCAGTCGGACTCATGACATGGGCTGCGTCGCCGTCTCCTTCTGTTAGAATCGGACGAGCCGCCGGGCCTGTAGCTCAGTGGTAGAGCAAGGGGCTCATAACCTCAAGGTCGCAGGTTCGATCCCTGCCAGGCCCACATGTATCAATTTGCCAGACGGCGCCTCGCCTCAGGTGGAACTACTTGGTAGAATGTGTACGGACACTGATCGGAGGCACATGAACGATCCGGTAGAGATCGCGCGGAGGATAGCGGAAGTCGCCAGTGACGCACTGGCCTCCAACATCACCCTGCTGGATGTTCATGGTCTTTCTTCGTTCGCCGATGTGTTCGTCGTCTCTTCTGCCGACAATGTCAGACAGCTCAACGCGCTCCAGGAGCGGGTCCTCCGGGACCTCCGAGTCGACGACGTACGCCCTCAGCGAGTCGAAGGAACACCTGAATCCGGTTGGGTGCTCATTGACTATGGCGATGTCATCGTGCATCTGCTTACTGAGGAACAGCGCGACTTTTATAGACTCGAAGATCTCTGGTCTAACGCGCCGGTGCTCCTCAAGATCCAGTAGATACGGACATCAATCGACGAAGGGCTTGACGGACGTGCGCCTTCTCACGGTTTTTGGTGGTCCACTGTGTCTCCTGTTGATCCCGCTGCTCGTCAGAATCATCATCGACAAGCGCAAACCGCACACGCATCAGCAGACAACACCGCCCTACCTCGCGCTATCGGTTTAGTGGTCCTCAGAGTTCAACAGCGCTGAGCGGTTCGTTGATCTCAGTGCCCAGGTCTGCCAGCCGATGACGCTCAGAACGACGAGCCCCAGCACCACCAAGGCGATCAGTTTCAGCTCCCGGGTGGGCAACAACAACCCCGAGACGCCGAAGATGAGCGTAACTACGCCGTAGCCAGCCACAATCTGAGGTTGCGACCAACCAGCCGCAAGCAACCGGTGATGGAGATGCGAAGTGTCTCGCTGCGCTGGCGAACCACCATTCAGGATCCGGTACAAGATGATCCAGGCCATATCGACAATTGGCACGCCAAGCGCCAGCAGAGCTGTGGCGATCTTCGCTCCACCGATGATGCTGATCGTCCCCAGCACAAATCCCAGCGTCATCGCTCCCGTATCGCCGAGGATAATGCGCGATGGATGCCAGTTGAACGGAATGAATCCGACTATCGCGCCCGCCAGCGCGACCGCTAGGAGTGAGATCGTGAACTGAGGATCTCCGCGCGGCCAGAAGAACGTGTGGAGGAACAGCACGATCGAGGCGACCAGACAGATCGTTGAAGCCAGTCCGTCGAGACCATCACTCCAGTTGATCGCGTTCATCATTCCCACGATCCAGAACATCGTGAATCCGATGGCAATGATCAGCGGCAGGTGCACCTCGCCGATCCAGGGAGCGTTGAACTGATCGATAGCAATGCCGAAGCGCTCTCCGCGCACCCTGGGCAACACCACGATTGCTGCCGCCAGTATTTGAAGAGCGAGTCTTGGCATCGGCTTGATGCCGATCACATCATCGTAGAACTGAATCGCGACTACGAGCGTCAGGCCGCCAATCAGCAGCATGATGCGTTCGACCTCGACCGGAAACCGGACCACTGGCAGGACAAACGAGAGCGTCAGCCCTGCCATGAATCCCAGAAAAATCGCCAACCCACCCAACCGGACGATCGGCGTCTGGTGAATCCTGTTCGGTCCTGGCATATCGAGGATGTTGAACCGCTCGCAGAACGTCTTGATCGGCTTGATCGTAACGGCCGAGGCTGCGACGGCTGTGAGAAAGACCAGAGTGGCGATAAGGCCGTCGGGCACGCTCGATTCCTATCCCACCGACTCACCGACGCGAACGCCCGGGAGTGGGAAGGCCGATCCTAGCTCTCGCGCTTCCTTTGCGACGCGCTGAATCAAATCTTCATTGTCAGGGTCGTGCGCGATATCTGCGATCCAGCGGCCGATCTGTTGCATCTCTGCCACGCCAAATCCGCGTGTCGTGACCGCCGGCGTGCCAAGCCGCAATCCGCTTGTCCGGAATGCTGAGCGTGGATCGTTCGGAATCTGGTTGCGATTGGTTGTGATACCAGCCTCTTCCAGCAATCGTTGCAGCTTCCGGCCCGAGATGTTCTGCGCCTGGAGGTCGATCAACAGCAGATGATTGTCCGTGCCGCCCGAGACAACTCGCAGTCCATGTTCCTGGACCGTATCGGCCAGCGTGCGCGCATTCTCCAGCACTCGATCAATGTAGTCCTTGAATGAGGGCTGAAGCGCTTCACCGAAGGCCACTGCCTTGGCCGCGATGATGTGCATCAACGGGCCGCCCTGCAATCCCGGGAAGACCATCTTGTCAACCGAATCTGCAAGATCCTCAGACGCCATGATCATCCCTCCACGAGGGCCTCGCAACGTTTTATGCGTCGTCGTGGTGGTGAGCTGGGCATGTCCAATTGGTGACGGGTGCCGGCCGGCGGCGACAATGCCAGCGATGTGAGCGATATCGGCCAGTACGACCGCGCCAACTTCGTCCGCAATCTTGCGGAATTCGGCGAAATCGAGTGTCCGGGAGTATGCACTGAACCCGGCGATGATGACCTTTGGCCGGATCTCTAGCGCCTTGGCTCGGACCTGTTCATAATCGATGAGCTCTGTCTCAGGATCAACACCGTACTGGTGTGCCTCGAAGAGCCTGCCGGATATCGTGACAGGCGCTCCGTGTGTCAAGTGTCCGCCGTGCGGCAGCGCCATGCCGAGAATGCGATCGCCTGGTTCCAGAACACTCAGGTAGGCGGCCATGTTCGCAATCGCGCCAGAGTATGGCTGGACGTTGACATGTGGCGCACCGAAAAGCTGGCTCGCACGATCAATGGCTAAATTCTCTGCCTGATCGACGAACTCACAACCACCGTAATATCGCTTGCCCGGCAATCCCTCGGCGTATTTGTTCGTCAGGACAGAGCCGGTAGCTTCCATCACAGCCGCGCTTGTGAAATTCTCCGATGCGATCAGTTCGATCGAGGCAACCTGACGAACTTCTTCGCGTCGAATTATCGCTGCGATCTCCGGATCGGCATTCACCAGAGCCGTGCGGTCCATTTCATCTCCTTGATTCTCGAAATGCAACGTCTACCGAACACACCCTGGCAATCATAGCGTACGGTCGCACCTAAACCCGGTCGTCGCGCCGCCTTGCCCGGAAGTGCATCATGATCGGCGTACCCACATACTCCCATTCTTCACGGATCTCATTCTCGAGATAGCGTTCGTAGGAGAAATGGACATGCTTCGGGTTATTGCAGAAGAAAACGAAGCGTGGCGGCGCGACGTCAGCCTGGGTCGCGTAATAGAACTTCAGCCAGTTGTTTGGCCGCGCTGGAGGCGGATGCTTTGCGACTGCCCCACGGAGCATCCGGTTCAGGTCCGATGTCGGGATGCGCTTCAGCCGCTCTCCGTGGACATGTACAGCCATTTCGACGACCTGCTGCACGCGCTGCCCGGTTTTGGCCGAGATGAAGAGCAGTGGGGCATACGGGATGAAGCTCAGATGACGGCTCGCCTCGGCAGTGAACATGTCCACCGACTTGTCATCTTTCTCGATCGCATCCCACTTGTTGATCGCTATGACGATGCCTTTACCTGCTTCGATCACATATCCGGCGATATGCGCATCCTGGGCGGTGAATCCTTCGGTCGCATCGATGAGCACGACGCCGACGTCGGCGCGGTCAATCGCACGCATTGAGCGCATGACGCTGTAGCGCTCGATACCTCGATCAACCTTGCCCCTACGACGAATCCCAGCCGTGTCCACCAGACGAATCGGCACGTTGTTCCAGTTCATGAGCGTGTCAATTGAGTCACGGGTCGTGCCAGGAATGTCCGACACGATTGATCGATCCGAACCAATCAGACGGTTAACGAGTTCGGATTTCCCAACGTTTGGACGGCCGACGATGGCGATCGAAGGCACATCGTCATCGGTCGGTTCGAGCTCGTCTTCGGTGCGTGGGAGGTGTGTATAAATGGCATCGAGTAGATCGCCAGTACCAATACCGTGCAGCCCGCTGAACGGAATCGGCTCCCCAAGCCCCAATTCGTAGAACTCAACGGCGCTCTCTTGTCGCAGTTTGTTCTCAGCCTTGTTCACGCC
>CAYNTE010000017.1:0-5489 GCA_964399615.1 uncultured Thermomicrobiales bacterium | reverse complement strand
CCGTAAAGCCGGTCGCGGGTCGTGCCAGGTACATCTTCGACGATGGCGCGGCGCTCACCAATCAGCCGGTTGAACAAGGTCGATTTTCCAGTGTTTGGCCTGCCGATGAGGGCAACGATTGGTCTCATAAACGCGCACTGCTCCTTCGTGACTCCGCGACGCAATCGGTAATTCTACACGGAGCAACCGGGCCAAGGTTTGCCCGGCCCGGTTGCCTCTTTGATTCAATTTGAACGTATCAGGCGCTTGCGATCTCGACGAAACGGTCGATCGCGTCCTTGCCCGTCAGTTCAGTCGCGGCAAGCAGCATCTTGCCCTCATGCTGACTATCGATGGTTCCAAGATCAAGTCCGCCGATAATACCCTCGGCTCGCAATCGATCATTCAGTGCTGCCGGACTCTCGTCGCAATCGACCACGAATTCATTGAAGAACTGGCCATCGTTTGCGATCTTGAACTTGCCAGTCTTCGACAGCTGATCGGCCAGATAGTGGGCATTTTGGTAACACAATTCCGCCACTTTGCGCAGCCCGCCGGGTCCAAGCGTTGAGAGATAGACCGTGGCTGCAAGCGCCATCAGCCCTTGGTTGGTGCAGATATTGCTGGTGGCCTTCTCACGCCGGATGTGTTGCTCGCGCGTTTGCAGTGCCAGCACGAATCCGCGCTTGCCCTCAGTGTCAGTTGTCATGCCGGCGAGTCGCCCTGGCATCTGACGCACCAGCCGCTGTCGTGTGGCCAGCAGCCCAACGACCGGGCCACCAAAGTTCAAACCAACGCCGAGGGGCTGACCTTCACCAGTTACGACATCCGCATCGAACTCTCCGGGTGATTTGAGCAGACCCAGCGCAGTCGGATAGGCCGAGACCAGCAAATTGCCGCCAACCGAGTGGGCTTTGTCTGCGACTTCCTGGAGATCTTCGATAGACCCGAAGAAATTCGGATAGCTGACGATGAGGCAGGCCAGCTCGTCATCGAGGTACGGATCGAAGGCCGCAGGATCTTGCACGAAACCGTCGGTCGGCACTGGCAGCTCGACGACTTCGATATCGAGACCTGAGGTGTAGGTCCGGACAACCTCACGATAGTTCGGATGCACCGTGCCCGAGATGACGACGCGTCGCTTGCCCCGCCGTGTCGAAACGGTCAGCAGAGCACCCTCAGCCATCGCGGTAGCGCCGTCGTAGAGCGAGGCATTCGACACTTCCATGCCTGTCAGACCGCAGATCATCGTCTGGTACTCGTAGATCGCCTGCAGGGTGCCCTGAGCAACCTCCGGCTGATACGGGGTATAGGCGGTGTAAAACTCACCACGGAACAGTATTTGCTGGACCGATGCCGGGACGTAGTGCGCATAGATACCGGCCCCAAGGAAGGTCGGGTGCGCCAGGACGTCCATATTCTTGCCGGCCATGGTCGTCAGCTTGCGATAGGCTTCCTGCTCGGCGAGCTTTGGCGGCAGATCAAGATCAGGAAAGCGGATACGCTCCGGAATGACTGAAAAGAGCTCTTCCAGTTCATCCACGCCGACAGCCTTGAGCATCGCCTCGCGGTCCGCTGGCGTGTGCGGATTAAAGGTCATCCGAACCTCCTCGGACACTTGAGACTTTCGCCATTATCACCTTAATGACCGCCCTCTTCGTCTTCAAGGAACTTCTCGTACGCTTCGGCATCCATGAGACCATCCAGGTCGCTAGGATCCGAGATCTTGACTTTGATTAGCCATGCGCGGTCGAACGGCGAAGAGTTGATCAACTCTGGCTCTTGCTCGGCATCTTCATTCGATTCAACGACTTCGCCGCTGATCGGCATGTAGACATCTGAAGCCGCCTTGACCGACTCCACCACGCCGAATGAATCGGACTTGCCAAACGCCTCACCAGGCTGCGGCAGCTCGACGTACGTTATGTCGCCCAGCTCGCCTTGCGCATAATCGCTCAGGCCAATCGTTGCGGTGTCACCGTCAACCCGCACCCACTCATGCGTTCGCGAATATTTCAGTTCCTTCGGTACGGCCATGTGTTCCTCCACTCCCAGTTTGAAACGTCTACGACGGTTCTAGCTATCTTCTCGCTTGTAGAACGGCATCTTCATCTGCTCGGCCCGGACTGGCTTGTTTCGAATGATGATATCGAGCGGCTTGCCGACGCCTGCTACGCTCTTATCGACAATTCCAAGACCGATGTTCATGCCCAGGGTCGGTGATGATGTTCCGCTGGTAACGAAGCCGACTACTTCGCCATCCACCTGGATATCATAGTGAGAACGCGGAACACCTCCACGTTCCACCATCTTGAACCCTACCGTCTTCTGGTTAATTCCAGCCTCACGGATCTTCGCCAGCGCGTCGCGGCCGATGAAGTCACCCTTCTTCATCTTGATGACCCAACCCAATCCCGCGACCAACGGGTTGATCTCGGCTGAGATCTCGTTGCCGTAGAGCGGCATCCGGGCTTCGAGCCGGAGCGTGTCTCTCGCGCCGAGCCCAATTGGCTTAATGCCTTCAGATTGGCCGGCATCGAGCAGCACATTCCACAAGTCGACGGTGTGCTCCTGGTTGCAATAGAACTCCCAGCCATCTTCACCGGTATAGCCGGTGCGACCTGCAAGCATTTCCATCCCAGCGATTTCCGCGACCCTCGCCGTGAAGTACTCCTGGTCTGAGAGATCCCGGGCCGAGAGCTTCGCCACAATGGCCTCGCTCTTCGGTCCTTGCAGGGCGATCATTCCGAGACTGTCGGATAGGTCATCAATCGTAACGTCGAGATCAGATCGCTCAGCTGCGTGCTGCTGCATCCATGCCACATCTTTATCGTGGTTGGCTGCGTTGATGACGACGAAATAGCCCGGCTTGACCGGACGCCGATAAATGATGATGTCATCGACGACGCCACCATCTGGGTACAGCAGCATGGAATATTGCGCTTCCCCCGCACCGAGTGTCGAGACATCATTCGATGCGATGTACTGCAGGAAGCTCAATGCGTCCGGGCCGCGAACGTCGACCTGTCCCATGTGTCCAAGGTCAAACAGCCCGGCTGCGGATCGAACGGTCTTATGTTCATCGACGATACCGCTGTACTGGACAGGCATGTACCAGCCTGCGAAATCCACCATTCTAGCGCCGAGTTCCTCATGGCGCTCCGCGAGTGCAGTCCGCTTTAGTTCCGTCAATTGGTTTCCCCTCCGCGCGACGAGCCTGGCGCTCGACCGACGAGCGTCACCTCAGGTTCCCTAGATTCTAATGCTTTTGCGTCATTCGGGGAGAGGAAATTCTCATCTGGCACCCGGTGCTTCTTTTCAAACGCGAATTTGTCCGTGCCGTTCTGCACAGGCACAGGGTATCGACCCGTTAGACAGGCATCACAAAACGATGAACCGGGATTTCGCGTTGCCCGCACCAGTCCCTCAAGCGACAGATACGACAGCGAGTCCGCGCCGATCATCTCGCGTATTTCTTCAATTGATTTGTTCGACGCGATCAGCTCTTCGTGCGTCGCCATGTCTACGCCGAGATAGCATGGATGCTTAATCGGCGGCGAATGCACCCGGAAATGAACTTCGGTCGCGCCTGCATTGCGCAGCATATCGACGATCGGGCGGCTAGTTGTCCCGCGAACAATCGAGTCATCAATCAGAATCACACGCTTACCGCCGACGACCTCGGGAATGGCGTTGAATTTCAATTGCACCCCGAGCTGCCGTAGCCGGTTGTCGGGCTGGATGAATGTTCGACCGATGTACCGGTTCTTGATGAGTCCGTCTGAGTATGGAATCCCCGACGCTCGGGCGTATCCAATTGCCGCTGGAATCGCCCCATCAGGTGCGGGAACTACCACATCCGCCTCTACCGGACTCTCTCGGGCCAGCTCTTCGCCCATGCGCTGACGAGCTAAATAGAGGCGTTCGCCCATCAACGCACTGTCGGGTCGCGCAAAATAGATGAATTCAAAGATGCATGCTGCCCGGCGTCCTGGCGGCTCGATCTGATCGGAGATCAATCCCTCGGGGCCGAGCGTGAGAATTTCCGACGCATCGAGCTCCCGTTCGAATTTCGCGCCGACCGTATCGAGCGCACATGTTTCTGAAGCGACGACCCAACCGTCGTCAAGTTTGCCGAGGCACAGTGGGCGGATCCCATGCGGGTCGCGAACCGCGACAAGTTCCCGCTCGCCCATGACGACCAGGCTATATGCGCCGATGCACTTCGGCAGCGCAACTTTCAGCTTCTCTACGATCGTCTCTCCTGGAGCGAGCGCGATCAGATAGCTCAGCGCTTCACTGTCAGTCGTGGTTTGCAGTTTGATGCCGGAAGCAACGACTTCGTCTCGAATTGCCAGGCTGTTGACGATATTTCCGTTGTGGGCAACGACGATCGTGCCAATGTCGCTCGGTACGGCGATCGGCCCCGCATTCACCCGGTTCGTCGCGCCAGTTGTCGAATAGCGCGTGTGACCTACAGCGCGATCTCCGGTCAGCAGACGGAGATTGGACTCGTCGAAGACCTGTGCGACCAGCCCCAGTTGCTTACGCATTTGCACACGCGTTCCGTCGCTGGTGGCAATACCTGCGCTCTCTTGGCCGCGGTGCTGCAGCGCCTGCAAGCCGAAGAACGTCATGCGTGCTACGTCGTGTTGAGAAGCGTAGACGCCAAATACGCCACACTCTTCCTTCAGCTGGTCGCCATTGATTTGGTCATCTGTCACCGGCGTCCCGCTTTCGTTGGAATTTGACAACGACCTCACGGTACTCAATTGTACGTACTCTCACCAACTAGTCCGGCAACAGTCCACCACGGTGTACTGCACTTACTTCAACGAGCTCAATCGACAAGAGACCATCAACCTGGATCGACGTGCCTTCGACTGTGCCAAGCACCGAGGCATTGACATTGGAGCGTTCTGCCCCGGCAAGTACCGAACTGACATCTTCAGAATCGACAGCAACGATTACTCGTGACGCGGCCTCGCCAAACAAGGTGCGATCGAGGCGGCGGTCGTTGGCCAATAGCAGGTCATCAACATTCAGCCGAACACCGTGATCACCACCGATAACCATCTCGGCAAGTGCTATCAGCAACCCGCCTTCAGACGTATCGTGTGCGGCCCGTGCGATGCCGTCGTTGATGAGTTCACGCGTCAACGCCTGGACGCGTCGCTCCAGATCAAGGTCAAGTTCGGGTGGCTCGCCGGCCGCTTGGCCGTGGACCTGAGCCAGGTACTCACTTCCGCCCAAAGTGGCGCTTCGATTGCCAAGCAGAATCAACGTGGAACCTGCTGGCGCCGTCATGCCAACTGCTCTCTCCACATCCTCCAGAACCCCGATCATGCCGATGACCGGCGTCGGGAAGACACCTTCGTTGCGGGTCTCGTTGTAGAGCGAAACATTGCCACTGACGACAGGGGTGTCGAGCGCGCTGGCTGCTTCAGCCATGCCGAAGATCGCTTGCTGCAGTTGAAAATAGGTGTCCGGCTTCTCGGGGTTGCCAAAGT
>CAYNTE010000016.1:29092-31474 GCA_964399615.1 uncultured Thermomicrobiales bacterium | reverse complement strand
TCGTTCATCGCCTCGATGCCGGGCGGGACCATCGGATGGATGAACATAATCGCCCCGCGCCGGTTTGCCTCTTCATAGAGTGGAGCGAAACGCGCATCGTCGATCGGCGCGCCGTCGACATTCGCGCCGATCAGAAAACCCGGCATGTCGAGATCTTCGGCACAACGAACGTATTCGGCGATCGCTGCGTCGATATCTGCCGTCAGCGGCACGCTTGCCAGCGCGCGGAAGCGATCAGGGTACTCCTGCACGATTCCCGCCAGATGGTCGTTGGTGAGCTGGGCCATATCGACGCACGCCTCATCTTTAAGGAAGTAGAGTTGCGGAGTGCTGAGCGAGATCACCTGCATATCGATGCCGCTAGCGTCCATATCCTCGATGCGCTGGGCGGGGTGATGCATCTGCGGCGTGATGCTGAGGAAGCGCGATCCCTTTTCCTTTATGATGGTTGAGCTGCTTGCATCTTGCGCAACTTCGTAGCGACCGGAATCTAGGAGCGCATCCAGATAGGCTTGCGGATGTGCATGCGTATGGACATCAATTCGCATCGTGATCTCCCATCACGTAGAATCTGCCTTCTTGATTGACCGACAAGGGCATCATAGCCTGAAGCGAGGGAAGGGGAATCGCTTGGCTACAACGCGTATCGCGGGCAAAGCGGTGATCATCGAGAATGACCGGCTGCTGGTCACCTGCAACGAGGATCGCGATGGACGGTTCTACCTGCTGCCTGGTGGAGGTCAGGAGTTCGGCGAATCGCTAGCCGAGACCGTTCAGCGTGAATGCTATGAGGAGATCGGGTGCGATGTCATCGTCGGCGACATCGTCTTCGTGCGTGATTACATCGGCGATCGACATGAAGAGAATCTCGAAGCTTTTACCAACGACCGCAACGTCGTGCATCAGGTCGAGGTAATGTTTCGCTGCACGCTGGCCCCCGGCGAAATCCCTAACAACGGTCCCGGTGCCGATAGCTGGCAGACCGGCGTCGAGTGGATGCCGCTGGATACGCTCGCTGACCAGCGCTTCTATCCACACGCGATGTGCAGCTGGCTGCTCAACGGCCACAAGGATGAATGCCCGATTTACCTCGGGGCGATTAACTAGCGAACTCGACAATGGAGCGCGCCATCGCGACGCGCTCCACTGATCTATCGTTCTATTGCGTTTCTATGAAGCCGCTTCGGCAGCCTTGCTCGGGCTACGCACATCGTTCCACTCGGCCCGCTCGGCTTCGATATCGAAGTAGAGCCGTGGCATCTCCATCACATTCTTGCCGAAGATAACGAATTCCAGCGCGGTCTCGCCCGGAGCGCCGGCCTGTGCGTGGATATCCTGCGGCGGCAGCGGCACGACGGCGACATCGCCCTCCTCAAGGATGCGCTCCTCGATCATCTCGATCTTCGCGTGGCCGTCAGCTTCGCCATCATCAAGCCTGCGATAGGTGCGCAGCACATCGCGCCCCTGATAGACGCCGACCGCGCCCCACGATCCGTGGTTATGGATCGGTGTGAACTGGCCAGAATCGAAGCGCGCCAGGGCAAAGGTCAGCCCAGTTTCATCGGTGTACAGCGGTCGCGATTGTCGTCGCGTGTGAACGTTGCCGTCCGGCACGTGGATGCCCTCGGTGGCGTTCGGAGTGGCGATCAGCTTTCTTAGCCGCTCTGCAACCTGCTCGACACCCGCCTCGGTCTCACCATGCTCCGCCAGAATCGACTTCACATCGCTGATGAATTGCTGCAGTACCGGGTTCAGTGACATTCCAGATCCTTTTCTCCTGTGATTCATAGGTCAAGACTCGCCCTCAGACCCGACGGGAACCCCGCCGGGCGCAGATACAGTCGCAGATGCGTGGCCAGTGGGCGAAGATCGCGTTCATCGATGGACAGCACGGAGTCAGCCACTGCCCGGAAGTTGATATATCGCCTGTGCATTGATGCTGGGCTGATGATCTCACTGGCTCATCCTCCTCATCGAACGAACCTCACCATCTTAGCGCGGATCTATGGCGCAGACACGAACTGGTGGCCTCGATCGCCGGGCTCGCCATTTGTCATACAGTCACTCGCATGTTAATCTAGGTGCGAACGTACAGGTGTACGTACACCTCTGGTGCACGCGCCTCTTGGGGAGCGTCATGAACTATTCACGATCCAAGCGATGGCCGATTTTCAACCGCCGGCGCGGTATAGCGACGATCGTCGTGTTCGCCGTTCTGAGTCTGATCCCACTCCTCACTCCGTCGGATCAGCGCAACGTGCCAGCCAGCGCCGCGCAGGGCGAGAGCGGCTTGGAGCTGGCGATCTCGCCGGATCAGGTTCGTCTCTATGGCGTCGTGGGCGAGACGGTGCCGCCGCCGGTACGCATTTCGATCGAAGACAC
>CAYNTE010000016.1:24683-28992 GCA_964399615.1 uncultured Thermomicrobiales bacterium | reverse complement strand
TCATGGTCAGCCGTGACCAGTGCGCCGTGGCTGCGGCTTTCGGCCTATTCCGGCAAGGGCTCTTCCTCCGTTGATGTCACCATCGTCCCAGAGGAACTGCCTGCTGGCGAACAACAGGGGACGATCTGGCTCGGTAGCCAGCAGATCGACGTGACCGTCACTGGTGGCATCGCTACTGAAGAGCCTGAGGCGGCCGCCACGCCAGAATCGACACCGACCGAAGCGCCGGCTCCAACCCCCACGCCGACGACTGCGCCGAGCCCGACCCCCACCGCAACACCGGCGCCGATGACGCTGGTGGCCGATCCCGCAAGCTTGCGCTTCACGGTCATGGCAGGTGAGGTCAGTACCGCTCAGCAGATTACCCTCGACCGGTCTGGCGGAGCGTTCGAACCGTGGACGCTCTCCACCGAGACGCCCTGGCTTCAACTCAGCGAGCCAGACATGGATCTGCCGGCAACGGTCGATGTGACCGTCGATGCCACCAATCTCCCGCCCGGTGAGCATGCCTCCGTGATTACCTCCGGGGAGCTGTCGATCCCGGTCTCGGTGGTCGTGCTTGATCCCACCAAGGGCCGCACCGCCATCGACGACATCTGGGCCTACTACGACTTCCCGGTTAGTCAGGGCATGGTCGCGCGAACCTGGCTTTGGGGTCCTGCTCCACTGGCCGAGATGCGCGAGCCGTACGCCGGGGCCCCTGGTGGTGACCGCCTGGTGGTCTATTACGACAAGGGCCGGCTGGAAGTCACCGATCCGCTCAAGGACCCGAGCGATCCGACCTACGTGACCAACGGTCTGCTCGCCAAGGAGCTGATCACCGGCAAGATCCAGCTCGGCGACGATGAGTATGAGCAGCGTGCTCCGGCCGATATCCCGGTGGCTGGTGATCTCAGTGACCCAGACAGCCCGCGTTACGCCTCATTCACGAGCCTGGTTGATGCCGCGCCACTTCAATCCTGGAGCGTCGTCACCCAGACGCTGAACGGCACTGGCGAGGTGGGTGATAACCCCAGCCTGGCCCGCCATAACGTCATCGTGACTGAGCCTGATCCAGTCACCAATCACACCGTTGCGTCGGTCTTCCTGGAGTACTTCCTCTCCGGAGGCGGGGTCTGGGTCGATGGCGGGTTCACCTGGGAGCCACTCTTCGATGACTGGCACACCATGATCGGGTTGCCGATCACCGAGCCATTCTGGTCGCAAGTGACCGCCAACGGCGAAGAGGTCAATATCCTGATGCAGTGCTTCGAGCGCCGCTGCCTGACCTGGACTCCTAGTTATCAGGAAGAGTGGCGCGTCGAACAGGCCAACGTCGGCGCCGCCTACCTCCAGTGGCGCTACCAGGGCCAGCTACCGTAGTGGTCAGACAGTATCCTCATATGGCTCATGCTTGTAGGACGATTCCAGATTTTGACTCGAGTGACACGATCCCGGGAGCACCCTGGAGGCAGCATGCACAACCCTGACGCGAAACCTGTGAAAACGATTCGCACGGCAAGCCTTGATCCTCAGACCCAGCGGCTCATTCGTGAGGCCGGCCAGGGACGATTGCGTCTCACCGTTGTCGAGGAAGACGGGCGTCAGATTGCCGAAGTGTTGCCTGTGGGGGCTAGCGAGCCCTCGAATCTCTGGACTGATTATGATCCGCAGGCAGCCCGCCAGGCGTGGCAGGCGAGCGCGGGGACGCTCCGGGGGATCGACGTGGAATCTCTGCTGGCTGATCTCAAGTTCGAGCGTGAGCAGGATGGCTCCGAACCACCTATTTCCTAAGCCATGAGCAGTTTGCTGGATACAAACATCGTGATCTACCACCTGAACGGCATCCAATCTGCCAACGCTTTGGTAGAGGAGCTGTTTGATGCGGGAGTCGCGATTAGTGTGATCAGCTATGTCGAAGTAGTGGATGGGATATCGCGCAGCGCCGATCCGGAACAAGCTTATGCGAGCTTTCAGACGTTGATCGAACACATTCCGGTGATTGATTTTGGTCGACTAGAGGCGGAAGAACTCATCCAGGTCCGACAAGCGCTGCGTCGGCATGGTCGTCAAGTGCGGAGGCGTGCGCTTGATCTGCAGATTGCTGCTACGGCGTTAGCCCATGATCTTACCCTTGTGACAAATGACGCAGACGACTACGCGCACATACCTAATCTGAAGCTCCGTGCAGCGCAGATCACTTGACCATGAAGATGGATTCGCGTTCGGCTGCCTGGCCCCAGAAGTTTCATGCTGGACATCGGAATTGCTCGTGGGCTACCCTTCGATTTATCGAAGGGTAGCCCAATATGAAACATCGCATGATCGGCCTGATTGCCGTTGCCGCAACCGTGGTGGGTCTGGTCGTCACTGGCTATGTCTCGTCAGGTTCAGCGGCTGTCGACTTGCCAGACGAGCGCCACGCGACTCAGGCGGAAGAGGATGTCTTCCTCGCGGTGCATCTCCGATATCACCGGATGGTTGATGCAGCGCGGGCGAGTGGGGATGTGTCGGCGTTTCCGACGCTCATTATCGATGATCCTGGCTTCGACATGGCTGAGTACATTCCAGATTGCATGGACCGCGTTGATCGCTATCGAGACCGGATCTATCACGCTATTGCCGCCAGCAGTCGCCCAGATCAACCCGCTGACACCGGCATCCTCTCCTGCTCGATCGCCAACATCATGTATTTGTACGACAGCTATCACGCCTGGTCGTCGGTCAAGGCGACGGCTTCGGCAGAGGGGCGCACGCCAGTCAGTGCGGATCTGCCGGAAGGCCTCCACCCGCAGGACAAACCGCGAGCCAACGGCGGGTTCGATTGGGCATACATTGTGGAAGCAATGGTTGAAGGTAACTATGCGCTGGTGGACTACTCCTACGATTGGTCCGGAGGCAGCATGCAAGAGCATCTTCTGCTACACCACATCGATGGCACGTGGTACGTCGCTGGCATGTGGGCTGAGGGCCACGGCTAGCTCATCCGAGTACCGTTCTTGCCCGTAGATTCATTGACATAGTAAGAACACCGGCCTAGACTGAGGGTAGATAACACCCGATGATGGTTCGACGACCCCCTGAGCGGATTCACCGTTCGGGTCGATCGATTTCCCCCTCACACGCATGGTCGGGACGCGTCTCCTCTTCTGACCCAGGATTTCATGGAAAAGGAGGTCGAAGGTGGCGCAACGAGTAACGGGTTGGGACATCGCTTTCTTCTGTATGACCGTGGTTGGATTGGCGGCTGGACTCTTCCACATCTTCGATGGAAGGGTCATGTTCGGTGTCATCATCCTTGCGGTGATGGCCGTCGGCGTGGTCGTCCGCCTCTCAATGATTGCCTTCCCCGAGGAGCGACCAGCAGCCACCCAAAGGGTCTCCAACGGCCCGACGTCCTTCGACCGCTTCGTGAGCTGGGTGTCTTCCGACGGGGAGACTGATCGCTCTAGCTGGCTACGGAGCGGGATTATCGCCGGCTTCCTAGCCACGATGGTGATGACCGGTGTGCTGGTGGCGGGCTATCTGACCGCCGGCGTGCTGGGCCAGATGAACAACGGCATCGGCGACTGGTTCTACGGCCTCACCCACAACTCCCTGACCGACAACGCTTTCGACATCCCGATCGGCGCCTACAGCCTGAATCTGCTGGCGGGTATCGTCTGGGCGATCATCTACGCCGCGGTGATCGAGCCGCGCATGTCTGGCCCCGCCTGGCGACGTGGCGCACTCTTCTCGCTATTGCCGTGGTTGCTCTCGCTGGTGGTCTTCTTCCCGATCGTCGGGGCGGGCTTCCTTGGCCTCGATCTCGACGCAGGGCCACTACCGATCATCGGTAATCTGATCCTGCATCTCTCCTACGGCATCACGCTTGGCGTCGCCTATGCAATCCCAGAGACCTCCGGCGTTACGCGCTCTGCCGATACCGAGCAGGCGGCTCGCTGGGAGGATCGCGGGCTCGCGCTCGGTCTCTCCGCCGGCCTGGTGGTTGGTGTGGTGATCGGCGGTATCCTGAGCCTGATCGTCGACGGCAGCATGATCAAGGGCAGCGAGTTCCTGCTGGCCGGTGCTGCCGGTGGCGTGACGTTTGGCGCGGTGGTTGGCCCACTCATTGGGTTGGACTATCGCGAGCGACACATCAAGCCACAGCAGCAAGCTGCCCATCAGACGACCCGCTAAAGATACGGATCAAGCGAATGACCGGGCTGGGTGTTCACAACGAGCACCCGGCCCGCTATGCTATGGTCATGAATCTTGAGGTGAGCTATCTCTTCATAACTGGTGCGGGTGTCGCGCGGCGAACGCCGGAGTTGATCGAGCCACTCGTCGA
>CAYNTE010000016.1:13588-24583 GCA_964399615.1 uncultured Thermomicrobiales bacterium | reverse complement strand
TGGGCGCACCCACGCGCCAGGCAGTCTGTCGAAACGCTGCGCAGCTGGGGTGTTCAGGTGCTGGAACCGGAGCTGAATGAGCGCGGCTTCCTCGGCATGACCACCGACGACAAGATCCTCGAGGCCTTCTCCGCTGCCTGGGCACAACAGTAAACCCCACGCACACGACGCGGGGTCTATCATTCAAATCAGAATTGGTTGAGCCGGAGCGTTAGTCTTCGTCGACCTTTGGTGAGTTGATCGAGAGCACGGTCGCAACTGCCATGATGATGATCGTGATTGAACCGGCAACGGCGACAGGCGCAATCGCAGAATCAAACATCTCTCGCGACCAGAGGTTGAGCAGTCCAAGCCCAACACCGATGGCGACCGCGGTCGCAATAGCGACGACCGGGACCACGACATACAATGAACTGGCTGGTAAATTGCGCACCCGTCGTTCCTTCCTCACCCAAGAACGCTGCCCCGCCTCTGATGATACCCGAAGCGCTCCAAACGAGCCAGCATCAGCCTAGGATAGGATGCGAGCCAGATAGAGCTCATCGACGAACCTGCCGTCGACCAGCATCGCTGCCCGCCGGGTGCCTTCAACCTCAAATCCCATCTTGCGATAGAGCCCGATCGCTGCCTCGTTGTGCGCCATCACGGTGAGCTCCAGCCGGACGAGCCCTGCCACTGCCGCCCAATCGATCAGGGCGTTGAAGAGCTGCGTGCCGAGACCTTGACCGCTGGCAGATTGTCGAACTCCAGCAATGACGAGCGCGACGTGGCGGTTGCGTCGAAATGCCCCACCTTCCGCCTCCAGATAACCGGCCAGCTCTCCGTTACCGGCCTCCACCACCAGGATGGTTGAGTTTGGTTCCGCCAGCCGCTCGACAAGCCGGCTCCGCTCAGCGTCAACATCTGCTTCGCGTTCGCCCGGCTCGATCATCATGAAGCTCGTCTCCCGATCAAGCGCCAGCTTCAGATCGAGTAGCGCTTGCGCATCATCCGGCAGCGCATGACGAATAATCACTTGGACGGTGACTTCCTCCGGCTGCGCACGCGTTCTCGGTAGCGTTCCCCGGCAGCTAGCGATTCGGGGTCGTTGCGTGCCGCGATCAGCGCGTGTGAATCGGACCAGGCGCGATCTAGTCCGACCATCGCAGCCGTCACGGCGTCGACATGCCGCTTGGTCGCCAGCAATGGCAAGCCAGGTTTTTCAGCCAGCTTGCGGGCCAGGTCATCGACGGTCGATTCCAGCAACTCCGGCGCAACCCTGCGGGTCAGAAATCCCAGATCACGCGCTTCTGCTGCCGTAAATGCCCGGCAGGTCATCACCAGATCCTTGGTTGCGGCGGGCCCGATCTCGCGCACCAACCTTGGAATGCCGCCCCAGGCCAGGGGAATGCCCAGGTCAACCTCCGGCAATGAGAAATGCGTATCGTCGGTTGCAACACGAAAATCGCAAGCGGCGGCCAGCACGACGGCGCCACCGACGCAGTGGCCATGAATCGCAGCGATCGTGATCGCGCGCATGCCTTCGATCGCATCTGCCACACGCCGGCCGAGGTCCGATCGAATGTAGGCTGGCTCATCGCTGCCGCTGTCGGCGATGTCGGCGCCAGCCGAGAACGCCCGGCCATTCCCCGAGAGGATCACGACGCGGATATCAGGCTGGCTGTCGAGCCAGTGGGCTGCGTCCATCAGTTCGTTGAGGATTTCACCGTTCAGCGCGTTGAGTTTGCGCGGGCGGTTCAGGCGAATGCGACCGATCTGCCCCTCGGTCGAGACATCGATCAGTTGGTATTCCGGCATAGTCGAGGCTCCCCCCTTGCTCCCCTGGCTTGCGGTCACTCAGGTGGAGATTGTACGCCGCATGGGTCAGGAGGCAGTGGTGGGCTCCGCAGGCTCGACGCCTGGAACGATTCTGTCCGAGCGGATCAGCGCGCCCGCAGAACGCAATCTGACGCGACGCTCGTTCGGGTCGTGATCGGCTTCGACAAGCTCAACGAGGACCGGCCCGTGCCATGACTCAAACTCGCCGCCATAGGGCTGACAGCGAAGATAGAGCGGCTGGCCGGCGGATTCCTGAAGGGCTGCACGTGCGTCGGCATCATCAACGATCATCTCGCCGCGCCACTCATCGAGTGGTTCGTATTTGACGCCCGTTTCGTAGGCAATGATGCACCAACCGCTGGCTATCGCCTCGCTGGCCTGCTCTCGCGCAATAGCGCCCGGCAGCGTCCGTGTCTCCAGTGCCATCGTTGCGCCTCCCTTCGTCTGCTCTATCCTATCCGACTTCGACAGCGCGTGGAACATGTCTTGTGGGACAGATCACGACTTATATGAGAGGCGCGGCTCGTCTTGACGCGTTGGACTATCCTCTATCAGGGTCGGATAGATCGCGAGGAACTCGTGCGATTGCGACATTTCATCGTTTTTAGCGTACTGCTCCTGCCGCTTCTCGCTGCTTGTATGGGCGACGATTCGGACGAGCCGCCCACCCCGCAAGCAGCAACGAGCACGCCCACCGAGGTAGCACAACCCTCGCCAACTCAAGAAGCCACCGATCCTCCAGCTTCGGCCACTCAAACGGCTGCAGAATCGCCGTCGCAAGCTCCAACCCAGGCGCCACTGGACGACATCCAGATCACCCTGGATCGGGTGGTCGAGGGGCTTGGACAGCTGACCGGCATTGTTGCCGCCAACGACGGGAGCGGCCGGCTCTTCCTCGTCGAGCGGGGTGGTCGTATCCTCGTTTTGCGCGATGGAGAGGTGCTGGATGAGCCGTTTCTGGATCTCAGCGATCAGGTGACAACGTCCGGGGCAGAGCAAGGTTTGTTGGGCCTCGTCTTCCACCCCGACTACGAGACAAATGGCACCTTCTACGTCGACTACACCAACGTTGACGGTGACACGCATGTGAGCCGTTTCCGGACCTCCGACGATCCAGATCAGGCTGATGCTGAGAGCGAGGTCGTCATCCTCTCTGTCGATCAACCTGCCGGCAACCACAACGGCGGCCAGCTCGCATTCGGTCCCGATGGCAACCTGTGGATCGGGCTTGGCGACGGCGGTGGGGCTGGCGATCAGTTCGAGAACGCCCAGAACCCTGCCACGCTGCTCGGCACGCTCCCGCGTATCGTTCCATCGACGTTCGATAGCCCCGAGGATGCCCCGCCGTACGAGATTCCCCCGGACAACCCCTTGCTCGATGATCCCGACGCGCGCGACGAGATCTGGGCGATCGGCTTGCGCAACCCCTGGCGATTCACCTTCGACTCGCTGACTGGTGACCTCTATATTGCCGACGTCGGTCAGTGGGAGTGGGAGGAGATCAACGTTGTGCCTGCAGGTTCGCCCGGAGGATTGAACTTCGGCTGGCCAATTATCGAGGGCGAGCACTGCTTTAAGGTGGATGGTTGTTCGATGGATGGTCTTGAGTTTCCGGTCTTCGAATACAACCATAACGAGGGTGGTTGCTCAGTCAGCGGTGGCGAGGTTTACCGGGGCGACGCTCAGCCCAGCCTCCAGGGCATCTACTTCTTTGCCGATTTCTGTAGTGGGAAGATCTGGGGTATGCGCTGGACGGATGGCGGAGAGACCCAGGTGCAGGAGCTGTTGCAAGTCTCTGGCGAGCAGTTCAGCTCTTTCGGCCATGACGAGCAAGGTGAGTTGTACCTGACAAGCTTGACGGGGAGCGTGTTTCAGTTGACGATTGGCCCGTGACATAGCAATGGGGGATCACATGGGGCAAATGATGGGACAGCCCTATAAAGCGGGAGACTTAGGGGAGGTCGCCAGGCTCTCGCTCAAGCTGGGTTTCCTTGCGTTCGGCGGGCCAGCGGCGCATATCGCGATGCTACGTGGCGAGGTCGTCGAGCGCCGTAAATGGATGACCGATCAGCATTTTCTTGACTTGATCGGCATGACCAACCTGATCCCCGGCCCGAACTCAACCGAGATGGTCATTCATACTGGCTATGAGCGGGCCGGCTGGCGTGGACTAATCGCGGCTGGTTCATGCTTCATCCTCCCGGCCTTTCTGCTGGTGTTGATCCTCTCCTATCTCTATGTCGAATTCGGAACATCGACGACCGGCGAGTGGCTACTCTACGGCATCAAGCCAGTCGTCATTGCCATCGTCGGGCAGGCTATCTGGGGACTCACCCGAACGGCGGTAATCAATCAGACGCAAGAGCAAGCCGCGATTATGGTTGCCGCCGGTGTGGGTGTCTTCTTGCTCTACCTGATTGGGATTAGCGAGTTGGTGTTGCTCTTCGGCGGCGCGATCGTTGCGGCGCTGGCGATCAACTGGCGCCGGATGCGCGATGCGGCGCTGACGCTATCCATCGCGCCGTTTGGAGCGTTGAGCCTGTTGCTGGCCACCGACGGCGCCAGCGCTGGCTATAGCCATACGCGGCTGTTTCTCCAGTTTCTCAAGATCGGGGCTGTGCTCTACGGCTCGGGCTACGTGTTGCTGGCATTTTTGCAGAGTACGTTTGTCGAGGATCTTGGCTGGCTGACGCACGAGCAGCTGATAGACGGGGTCGCGATCGGTCAATTCACGCCAGGTCCGGTCTTCACCACCGCGGCGTTCGTCGGCTATGTCTCTGGCGGCTTCGGCGGCGCCGTGCTAGCAACGCTCGGCATCTTTATCCCCTCCTTCATCTTCGTCGCTCTCACCCGGCCGGTCGTGCCTCGGGTGCGCAATTCACCCTGGGCTGGCGCGCTGTTGGATGGCGTCAACGCGGCGGCGTTGGGGCTGATGGCCGCCGTAACATTGGAGCTGGCGCGTTCGGCGATCGTGGATGTCGTCACCTTCCTGATGGCTGCGGTAGCGATAACGGTGCTTATACGCGTGAGGCCGAACTCAGCCTGGATCATCATTGGTGGCGCCGTCTTCGGCATCGCATACAAGGGGATCTTCTAATTGCGAGACGATAGAATCTGGCGCTGGTATGCCTTCGGGGCGTTCGTCTTTGCGCTTTTGCCCGGCTTTCTGCTCGGCGGACTCATCTTTCTGACCTACGCAACCAACAGCAATGCGGGCAACTGGCAATTCGGCGCATCTTCTGCCCACGCCCACGCGCAGCTCTTCGGCTGGACCACGCTGCTGATCCTCGGCGTGGCGCTCCACTTTCTGCCGCGCCTGCGTGGCGTCCGGCTGCAACACCCTGGCTGGGCTCGCCTCGCACTGTTGCTGATTGTGGTTGGCCTCGGGACGCGAACGATAGCTCAGCCGCTGCTGGCCGAAGCCGCCGGCGAGCTCTGGCGACAATTGGTCATGCTGGCCGCTGCATTGATCGAGGCGGTGGGCGTTATCCTCGCCATCGCGACGCTCGGCACCACGCTGGCCCAACCTATCCCGGACGGCAAAGGCGCGATGTTTCGGGAGATTCGAGGGTTTCTACTCGTGGGTCTGATCGGCTTGCAGGTCGCTACGCTACTCAACGTCGTGCGATTTATTGATTCCGGCCCGCTGGCGATGTCGCTCTTTGCCGCGCAGGCCGAGGCGGCCACGAACATCGCCGGGTTTTATGGATTTGTCCTGCCGATCGCCATCGGGATGTCGGTGCGCACCTTCCCCCTCTATGCCCACGTTCACCCCGTCCGGCGCTGGCCACTCTCGCGTTCTCTCGAGATGCTGACGATGGGGGCGGTGCTAGCCGTCGTTGGCATGCTCATCCAGCAACACGAGGTCTTCAGTATCGGCCAGGTCCTCCTTGCGCTCGGCATTATCTTCGGCATCGTTGCAGTGCGCATCTTCGAGCCGCGCCGGCAGCTGCCCCGGCGCAGTAGCAGTCCGTGGCGCGATCCACTACAACTGTTGATGATGAGCGCCTACGTTTGGCTGTTCATAGCGGCGGTGGTCCTGGCCGTCGACGGTCTCGATCAGGACCAGCTGCTCTTTGAAGTCGAGTATCACCTGATCGGCGCGGGATTCATCACCTTGCTGATCTTCGGGGTCGGCAGCCATCTCCTGCCGGGTTTTGCCAAGACCACACTCCGCGTCCCCGGCATCTCCTGGCTGATCCTCATCATCGGCAATATCGCCGTCGTCGCGCGCCTGACACCGACCTTGAGCCAGATCAGCGCGACCGCTGGCGAGTCAGCCGGCGCAATCGCCGGACTCGCCGCCGCCGTCGCCCTGTTGCTCTTCATCTGGAACATTCGCTTCTCAGTGCGCTGAGTTGCTAGAGCCAGTCGGCGATCACGATCCTCCGCGCGGCCATGCTTGCCCCCCTCCCCCTCAATCGCTTGTCTCCTGCAATGGGATAGTCGGTCAATCATACTTGTAAACTGAGAAATTTTCGATATATTCCATCTGGGTAATGCAGTGCCGGCAGCGCGTTTTGAGCGGTATGGCGAAAAACCGTGACAAGCGGGAATGGGTGTGCTATCCTTCGTGTACGTACACGGTGATCGTACATCTCGGTGAGAGAAGGCGGTCACAATGACGAGGAGAGCGCACTATGCTATTCATCCGCTCTCGAGAGAGGGAAACTCACTACTACGGCCTGGCCGAGGCATCAGCCTTTATGGGCTTTGACGCCAAGGCGGTCGAGTACTGGCTTCGGATGGGCCACCTGCCAGGGAGCTGGGACGAGAAATCCGGCGACTGGAAAATTCGTCCGCAAGCACTCGTGGAGTTTCTCCATGAAGCCGGCGAGCCTATGCCGACCGGCGATATCCATTCGTGTTCCCTTAACAAGCGAGTGGGGGCGGAACGTGTGCCGGCTGCCTGACAACGGTTCGTCAGGAGTGTCTGTTGACACAGTAGAACCGATGTTCTACTATTCGGGCACGCTTCCAATGACCGTCTCTATGCGCGGACGGTCAGTAATCTTCCACTCCCCAATTCGTGGCCGTGGCGTTTCCCCACGCTAGCGGCCACCCCTCTTTTCCCCTCCAAATCATCTCTCGATGATGGGCCACGCCAAACCCACAAGGCGTGGCCCGCTTTTTTCTTCCTATTCCTCTGTCGAACTCCAGTAGAGCGCGTTAAAGAGCAATCGATAGGTCGCACGCGCCTGGGCGCGGAATTGTGGCCGGAAGCCGAAGATGACGACGCGGCCGTCGCCAACTCTCGCTTCGACCAGCGCCGCTCGGCCACGGATATGCTGCTCACCGAGCATCCAACCCGCCAGCAGTTGGTTCGATAGCGGATAGCGCCCGACTACGCGAACGTCATCGCGCTCCTCTACCGCAAACGTCGGCGAATTGACGAAGAGCACCGTTGCCTCGCGTCCGTAACCGTAGGTCAACGGATGATCTGCCTCTAGCACGACGCGCATCAACGACCCGGGGTTGTAGAAGTCCTCATTGCGGACACCTTCCAGCACATTCGTGACGGGCAGGTAAAGGCTCTTGATGGCCAGCTCCGACGCGGCGTCGAGCGCGACCAGCATTCCTCCCTGCTCCACGAATTCCCGGAGTTTTGCTGTCCCAAGCTCACCGATACCGCCTGCATATGGCGCGGGATACTCTGCTGGTGAGTTCCCCTCCAGGATCTCCTTTGCGGATTGCTGCGTGAGCAGGATGACATCGAAGCGCTCCGAGAGATCGCCCTGCCGGATGTCCGCATTTCGCAGTGTTTCGAAGGTGAAGTGGTAGCGCTCGAAGATGAATCGGGTCCAGCCTTCGTCCATGGCGTTCTGGATGTAGGAGCGATAGAGACCAATGCGTGGAGCTCGAATCGCTGGATAATCGGTCGCGGTCAGACCGGTCGCCGCCACCAAATCGACACCCGCTTCCCCGGCAACCGCCTCCAGCTCATCTGCGTCGACGTCCGAGATGATGAAACTCCCCGTCTCCGTGCCATCCGTCAGGGTTGGGCCAGTGTAGCGGCGGACCGTCGCGCCAGCTGCCAGCAACCGGTTGACCGCCAGCACGCTTCCATTGGATCGAGGGCTCAGCACAACGCTTTCGCCGCTCCCTGAAACACGGCCCGTTGGTGCAGCGATCGGGCCAGTCAGTGCCAGATCCGCCTCGAATTTCCCCTTGACCTCAATGGCCTCAACACCCATCTGGAGTGGTAGCGAGTGGGCGGTGATGTCGTATGGTGGCTTTGGCGGGCCGCCTGGGTAGAGCCGCAGGTCAGGATAGACCTGGCGCTCCAGCATCGTCTTGGCATAGGGCCCGTAGGGCTGCGCCATGCGGATGACGTAGGTTCCGGCGGGGTATTCGACCCCGTCTGCGGTGAAGTCCGCGTTCGCTTGATGGATCTCGACGAGTCCGGCTTGCAGCACCTGCAACATCTCGGCTGTCGTGACGGGATCTCGCTGCTCGGCAGGGATAATGAACGCGTACGGGTCATCGATAGCGACGGCATCGCAGGCCGCCAGGTAGAAGGAGCGCAGCCAGCGCTCTCGGTAGACTGCGGCGTTGGTAAGGACGGCGTAGGCCGAGATCTTGTTGTACTCGACGATATCGCGTAGCCGCCAGGTGCCGCCTCTCCACGGCATCGGATGGTTCCAGGTTGCCTGCAGCGGGTCGAATCCGCGCGCCTCGCGCAGATCGCTCTCCTTGAGCTCAACTGGGGTCGCGATCTTGACGCTGGCCGCTTCCGAGAGAATCCGCACGCCACCGTGGTAGTGCTGATAGGCGCGCGAGGGTGAGAATGCGTCGAAGATGATATTGGTCGCGACGCCCTTCTTGCCGGCAACACTCAGATCAGTCGCCATCGATTGCCCCAGCTGGGCGATCTGCTGGCGCAGCAGGGGGTGGACATTCTCGTCATATGGGTCGATGAATGGCGGCACGAAGTAGCGCACACCCGCAGGCCGCATTTGATGCTGATCGAAGACGATCTGTGGATGCCAGACGTTGTGCGCGTGCTTGACCAGCAGCTGATTCTCGACCTGAGTCAACATAAACCAGTCGCGGTTGTTATCGTGCCCAGTGTAGGTATGGTAGAGCGTCGGCTGGTTGACACCTTCGTAGGGTGTTCCCAGCGTCTCGGCATACCAATCGGCAACCAGCTCCATACCGTCCGGGTTGAGCGAGGGCACCAGCAGAAAGAGCACGTTGTCGAGGATCTTCTGGATCTGCTCGTCGTCTCGGGTGGCAATCTCATGCACCAGTTCGGGGGTCATCTGGACCGATCCGACCTCGGTAGCGTGGACCGAGCAGGTGATCAGCACGACCGCGACACTCTCGTCGATCAGGCTCTCGGCCTCATCCTCTGTCAGGTCGCGTGGGTCAGCGAGTTTGCCCTGGATCTCCTTGATGCGATCGAGCCGTGCCAGGTTCTCAGGCGAGGAGATCTTCAGCATGACCATCGGCTGGCCTTCGGTCGCCAACCCCATCTCTTCATAGATGATCCTGTCGCTGCTGTCGGCGATCTCCTGGAAATATTCGAGCATCGCCGGCCAGCGGATCAGCTTGCGATCTGCGCCAGGCTGGAAGCCAAATTTCTCTTCTGGGGTTGGCAATGGAGCCACGGGCCCTGTCCTTCGCTACTGCCGGATATTACGGTGGCATCGTAGCCCAACATTGCTTCTGCCGCATCTAGCGAGCAACCACGTAGAATCATCTGGACTCTGTTCGGGGGAGAGGGGCCGCGGTGAGCACGCCCGAGTGGCAATCGAGAGCCATGCATCCGCCTGCGCCAGTGCAGACGGCGAAGATCGTGGCGCTGGCGATGCTTTCAGCGGCCATCTTCAGCTGTCTGGCCTGCTGCATGGTGCTGTTTCTCTTCGCCAGCATGCCGAACCCAATTGGTCTTGCTCTGGTCAGCCTGGCCGCTATCGTCCCGGCAATCTTCTACAGCTTGCTCGTCTCGCTCCTCGACAGGTTTGAGGCAGAGCCGTGGTACATGATGCTCGGGGCGTTCCTCTGGGGTGCGGTGGTGGCGACCTTCTTCAGCTTGATTGCAAACACATTCTGGGGCGTCGCGGTCTTCGCGGCCTGGGGCGAGACTGCCTATCAGGTGCTTGTTCCGATCTTTGTTGCCCCACCGGTTGAGGAGACGATGAAGGGTGCGGCGCTCGTCGTCTTGCTGCTGGCGTTTCGTCACGAGCTCGATGGGATCCTCGACGGCATCATCTACGGCGCGCTGGTCGGTCTCGGGTTTGCCATGACCGAGAACGTGCTCTACTTCTCAGGCTTCCTGCAGGAGATGGGAGTGGGTGGATTGGTCCTCGGGTTTCTGTTGCGAGCTGGGCTGGGTGGCTTCGCCCATGCCATCTTCACGGCTTGCACCGGCGCGGGCGTGGCCATCGCACGCACGCGCTACGGTCGCGGTGGGGTGCGCTGGCTGCTGCCATTCATTGGCCTGGGGCTGGCCATTCTGTTGCATGCGTTCTGGAATACGATGGCGGTCGCGGGCACTGAGTTGGGACCGATCATGGCCTTGCTGAGCCTGGTAGCGATTTTCTTCGTCGTCATCGTGCCCGGGGTGCTCACGGTTATCCTGGTCGCTATACACCAGTGGGACCGACAGCTCGGCATCTTGCGTGTTCAGCTTGCCGACGAGGTGACGCGTGGAACGCTCAGCGCAGACGACCTGTACCTGCTCACGACCCCTGGGCAGCGGCGTCGACGGTTCTGGAAGACGCTCTTTGAGGATGGACTTCGTGCTTGGCTGCGCCTCAGGCGGTTTGCGGCTATCGCCAGCCAGCTTGCTTTCCAGAAGCACCACCGCAGCCAGGGAGAGCCAGAACCACGCGGAATTGGCAAGCGATCTGAGTCGCAACTCCGGGCCGATCTTGTAACTGCCCGGGCAAACCTGACAGCACGCTCGTAGGCGGCTATACTGCCAGGTGAAAGCTATTCCGCAAAAGTCTGGTTTTCCCGGCTGAATGTAACGAGTCAACGCACAGTGCATGCAATTCTTAAGATAATCGCAAGACTCGCCTCGTGGCACTCGCTGGTGTTGCTGCTACTTCTCCTGTTCGCTGGATGCTCCAGCGCCCAGCGTCGCGAAGCTACCCAGACTGCGGCCGGCAGCGCTCAGCCCACCTATACCCGAACGCCTTCTGGTGAGTACCTCAACATCGATGGCAAGCG